>DASQQQ010000072.1:0-10916 GCA_035643355.1 Actinomycetota bacterium
GGTCCTGATGGGGCTGTCGCAGGCGGCGGCGTTCGGGGCCGCGCTGGGCGTGGTGGTCGGGGCCATCCTCCGCTTCCGCCGCGGCGAGGACTGAACGTCATGAAGAGGGGTCTCCCCGGTGGCCCCCCTGCGGCGCCCACCGAAGGAGCGCCGGGAGGAGGCCCCGGCCAGGTTGCACGCCGGTTTGGACCTGTCCAGGCGCAGCCTGGACGAGCATCTGCTCGAGCTCGCGGGCTGGGTGCTCGAGATCGCCGATGCCAGAAGGGCAAGGACCCGGCGCCGCTCGCCCGCAGGACCGGCCGGATCGACGCGTGGGGGCTTGCTCGCCCGTCGGGATCCACCCCCCGCGCCGGGGTGCCCGGCCTCACGACCGCCTCGGAACTCGGCGCTAGTGGTGGGCCCGGTCGGTGTCGGCCAGCCGCTGGGCCAGGACCGGCAGCATCGCCACGGCAATCTGCGGACACTCATCCAACAGCGCGGCGAAGTCCCGGCGTGAGATGGCCAGGCATCGGACGGCGCTCACCGCTTGGACCCGCGCGGTGCGGGGGATCCCGTCGGCCAAGATCGCGAGCTCCCCGAAGAACTCGCCCGGTCCGAGCTCGATGTCCCGGTCCGGCAGCTCCACCTTCGCGGTGCCCTCCTGGAGGACGAACATGCCCGTGCCGGGCTGGGCGGGTTGCACGAGGACGTGGCCGGCGGGCGCCTCGGCCTCCGAGACCACACGAGCCACCCGATCCATGCCGTCGTCGTCCAGGCCCGAGAACAGGGGCACCCTCCCCAGCTCCGCCAGCACCAGATCGTGCTCCAAGGTCATAGCCCTGCCTCCTCCCGCATGGCCTCCGTCCAGACTACGGCCTTCCCCTCCCGGTGCTTGCCCCCCACCGACCGTGCCCGCCAGAGCGCCACCGCGCCGACCCCGAGGCCGAACACCGCCGCCAGACCAGCCGTGGCGCCGCTGAGGTAGGGGACGGCGCCCACGGCCCGCAGGATCAGCCATCCGAACACGAACGCCACCGCCCGGCTCCGGGGCGATGGCCAGAGCAGCCGTCCCACGAGGTACATCACGATCACGTAGCCGAGCAGGCCGAGAAGGCCGAAGCCCGACAGGAGGGCCAGGGCGAGCGGCAGCCCGACCAACGATACGGCGAGCAGCAGCACGGCGATGGGCAGGGCGATCGCCAGGGCTAGGCCCCAGCCGGACGACCACCAGGGCGCCGCCCGAGCCGTGGCGGACATCGTATCCAGGGCCCGAGGCACCATCAGGACCAGCAGGAGGCCCAGCAAGAAAGTCGAGACGGTCACCGCCAGCCATCCGGCGAACCGTCCGAAGACCTCCACGGGTCCCCGCCACGTGAAGGCGGTCCGCTGCCGAATCCCCCCCGCCACGTGGGCGCCTGCGGCGGTCCGAACCGTCCCTCGGGCCCGCACCTCGCCGCCCACCTGGGCCCCCGGACCCAGCCTGACGACGCCGGTGACCGCGATCACGCTCCCGCTCACCTGGCCGTTCACGGTGATCGGTCCGTCCAGGACGATCACGTCGCCCACGGCCACCCCTTCGATCACCGCGCGCCCGCGGAGCACGACGACCTCCCCCACCGTCGAGCCCCTGGGCACCCGGGCGGTGCCGGACAGGACGATCAGGTCGGGGCCCGCCGGTGGGGCCTCGGGTTCCTGCGCCCAGGCGGTGGATGTGCTCAGCCCGGCCACCGCGAGCGCCGACGATAAGGCGAGCAGCCGGAGGCCCCTCGACATGGCGAGCATCCTACCGGCGCCCGCATCCGGGTCGAGGACCCACTGTCGGGTCCCGCGGTAGCGTGTGCGGGTGACGCTGGAACTGTTCTCCCCCCCGGTCCGGGATTGGTTCGAGGCCTCTTTCGAGGCGCCCACGGCGGCGCAGGTCCGCGGCTGGCCCGCCATCGCCTCGGGCGGTCACACGCTCGTCCTGGCTCCGACCGGATCGGGCAAGACGCTCGCGGCGTTCCTGTGGGCGCTCGACCGCCTGATGTCCGAGCCGGCGCCCCCACCGGCCGAGCGATGTCGTGTGCTGTACGTGTCGCCGCTCCGAGCGCTGGCGGTGGACGTGGAGAAGAACCTGCGGGCGCCGCTGGCCGGCATCGGGCTCGCTGCCGAGCGACTGGGGCTCGAGGCGCACGCACCTACGGTGGCCATCCGGACCGGCGACACGCCGGCGAGCGAGCGGAGATCCATCGCCCGGCGCCCCCCCGACATCCTGATCACGACGCCCGAGTCCCTGTACCTCATGCTCACCTCGCAGGCCCGCGAGATCCTGCGGACGATCCGCTGGGTGATCGTGGACGAGATCCACGCGATGGCGGCCACCAAGCGTGGAGCCCACCTCTCGCTGTCGCTCGAGCGGCTGGAGGCCATCACCCGACAACCGCCGCAGCGGATCGGCCTGTCGGCCACGCAGCGCCCCCTGGACGAGATCGCCCGGTTCCTGGGCGGCCAGGCGGAGGAGGGGCCCAGGCCGGTGACGATCGTGGACGCCGGCCACCGCAAGCCCATGGAGGTCGAGGTGATCGTCCCGCTGGAGGACATGGGCCAGATCGGCACGATGGCCGACACGGTCCCCAGCGGGCCGGCGGCAGCCGGACCCGAGCGGATCAGCATCTGGCCCTCCGTCCATCCTCGGCTGTTGCAGCTGATCGAGCAGCACCGCTCCACGCTGATCTTCGCCAACGCTCGCCGGCTGGCGGAGCGGCTGGCCGCCCGCCTGAACGAGCTGGCCGGCGAGGAGCTGGTCCGCGCGCACCACGGCTCGATCGCTCGGGAGCAGCGGCTGGAGATCGAGGACCGGCTCAAGCAGGGATCGCTCCGGGCGCTGGTGGCCACCAGCTCGCTCGAGCTCGGCATCGACATGGGGGCGGTCGACCTGGTGATCCAGGTGGAGTCGCCGGGCTCGGTGGCCCGGGGGCTGCAGCGGATCGGCCGGGCCGGACACTCGGTGGGCGAGCCCTCCCGGGGCAAGGTGTTCCCGAAGTACCGGGGCGACCTGTTGGAGGCCGCGGTGGTGGTGGAGCGGATGCGGCGGGGCGCGATCGAGGAGACCCGCTACCCCCGGAACCCGCTGGACGTGCTGGCGCAGCAGATCGTGGCGATGTGCGCGGTGGACGAATGGACCGTGTCCGACCTCGCCGCGCTGGTGCGGCGCTCGGCGACCTTCGCGGACCTGTCCGACGAGCTGCTGCGCGCCGTGCTGGACCTGATGTCCGGGAAGTACCCGAGCGACGATTTCGCCGAGCTCCGTCCCCGGCTGGTGTGGGACCGGCGTCGTGACGTCCTGCGGGCCCGGGAGGGATCGGGGCGGCTGGCCGTGACCAGCGGGGGCACGATCCCCGACCGCGGCCTGTTCGGCGTGTTCCTGCCGGACGGCACCCGTGTGGGCGAGCTCGACGAGGAGATGGTCTACGAGAGCCGCCGGGGGGAGGTCTTCCTGCTCGGGGCATCGGCGTGGCGGATCGAGGACATCACCCTGGACCGGGTGGTGGTCTCGCCGGCCCCCGGCGAGCCGGGGAAGATGCCCTTCTGGAAGGGGGACAAGCCCGGACGGCCCTTGGAGCTAGGGCGGGCGATCGGCGCGTTCACCCGGACCATGAGCGCCCTGTCCCCCGACGAGGCGGTCCAGCGGCTCCAGACCGGGTTCGGCCTGGACGGGTGGGCCGCGGCCAACCTGGTCGAGTACCTGCACGAGCAACGCGACGCGGCCGGGGCCATCCCCGACGACCGGACCGTGGTGATCGAGCGCTTCCGGGACGAGCTCGGCGATTGGCGCGTGTGCATCCTGTCCCCGTTCGGGGCCAAGGTCCACGCGCCCTGGGCCATGGCCGTCGAGGCCCGTCTGAGCGAGCGCCTGGGCATGGGCGCCCAGGTGCTGTGGAGCGACGACGGGATCGTGATCCGCCTCCCCGAGGCCGAGGAACGCATCCCGCTCGAGGACCTCGTGTTCGACCGGGAGGAGATCCGAGACCTGGTGGTCCGCCAGCTGCCTGCCACCGCGTTGTTCGCCTCGGTCTTCCGCGAGGCGGCCGCCCGCGCCCTCCTCCTGCCCCGTCGAGGCCCCACCAAGCGCACCCCGCTGTGGCAGCAGAGGCAGCGCTCCGCGGACCTGCTGCAGGCCGCCGCCAGGCATCCGGACTTCCCGATCCTGCTCGAGGCCACCAGGGAGTGCATCCGCGACGTGTTCGACCTGCCGGCCCTCGAGCAGGTGATGGGCGACCTGCGGGCCCGGAGGATCCTGATGGTGCCCGTGGAGACGCCGCGGGCGTCCCCCTTCGCGCAGTCCCTGCTGTTCGGCTGGATCGCCGTGTACATGTACGAGGGCGATGCGCCCCTCGCCGAGCGTCGGGCCGCCGCGCTCGCCCTCGACCGCGACCTCCTGCACGACCTGCTGGGCGCCGAGGAGCTCCGCGAGCTCCTGGACCCCGGGGTCCTGGACGAGCTGGAGCTCGAGCTCCAGGGCCTGGCCGAGCGCCGGAGGGCCCGGAACGTCGACGACCTCCACGACCTACTGCGCCTGGTGGGCGACCTGACCGCTGAGGAGATCGGCAGCCGCAGCCGCGGCGATCCCAGCCGTTGGATCGAGCGCCTGCTCCACGAGCGGCAGGCGTTCCACGTGCGGGTGGCCGGCGAGGAGCGGATCGCGGCCGTGGAGGACGCCGGGCGCCTGCGCGACGCCCTGGGCGCGAGCGTGCCGCAGGGCATCCCGGCGGTCTTCGCGGAGACCGTGGCCGAGCCCCTGCGGCTGCTGGTGGCCCGCTACGCGCGCACGCACGGGCCGTTCCACGCGGCGGACGTGGCCCGGCGTCTGGGGATCCCGCTCGAACGGGTCACCGGCGCTCTGGTCGCGCTCGAGTCGCAGGGGGAGGTGGTGCTCGATGAGTTCCGGCCCGGCGGCCTGGAGCGCGAGTGGTGCGACGCGGACGTCCTGCGCACGCTGCGGCGCCGGTCACTGGCCGTGCTCCGCCGGGAGGTCGAGCCCGTCGAGGCGGCGACCCTCGCGCGGTTCATGCCCGAGTGGCAGGGCATCGGGCGTCCCCACCGGGGCCCGGGAGCCCTGGGCGAGGCGGTCGAACAGCTCCAGGGGGCGGCCCTCCCGGCGTCCGTCCTGGAGCACGACGTCCTGCCGGCCCGCGTGGCCGGCTACCGCCCCTCGGACCTGGATGCATTGTGCGCGGCGGGGGAGGTCGTCTGGATCGGGGCTGGTCCGCTCGGCGCGGACGACGGCAGGGTGGCCCTGTTCTTCCGCGATCGTGCGTCCCGGCTGGCCCCGCCACCGGCCGATGAGGCGCCCGATGGACCGGTCCATCGGGCCCTCCGCCACCACCTCGCCAACCGAGGGGCCTCGTTCTGGCCGGACCTTGTTCGGGCCGCCGGGACGGCCGAGGAGGCGGTCGTCCTGACGGCCTTGTGGGACCTGGTCTGGGCCGGCGAGGTCACGAACGACACCCTCGCACCGCTCCGTGCGTTCCTGCTCCGCCGACCGTCCCGGGCCCGGCAGGCCAAGCCGCGACCGGGTGCCGTGCGCCGCACCGGTCCGGCGGCCGGGCAGGGACGGTGGTCGCTGGTCGAGCCGCTCCTGCGTCCGGTCCCCTCCCCCACCGAGATCGCCCACGCTCGGGCCGTCCAGCTGCTCGAGCGCCACGGCGTGGTCACCCGGGAGGCCGTTCTCGCCGAGGGCACACCCGGGGGGTTCGCGAGCGTGTACGGGGTGCTGAAGTCGATGGAGGAGGCGGGACGGGTCCGCCGCGGTTACTTCGTGGCCGGGCGGGGCGCTGCCCAGTTCGCCCTGCCCGGGGCCGTGGACCGGTTGCGGCAGCTCCGGGAGGTGGGTGATCGGTCCGGCCCCGCTGCGGTGGTGCTGGCGGCCACGGACCCGGCCCAGCCCTACGGCGCCGCCCTGCCTTGGCCGGAGGGTCCGGGTCGCCCCGGCCGAACCGCGGGGGCGTTCGTGGTGCTCGTGGACGGTCGGCTGCGGGGGTACCTGGAGCGAGGCGCGAGGAGCCTGGTCACCTTCGGGGACGCCGCCGATGAGCCCGGTTGGATCGACGGGCTCGTGGCCCTGGTGAAGGACGGGCGGCTGCGCAGGATCGAGCTCCACCGGGTGGACGGGGTCCCGGCGCACGAGTCCCTCTGGGCCACCCCGCTCCGTGAGGCCGGCTTCACCGACGGCTACCGGGGCCTGGTCGTCCGCGGTTGAGCCAGCGGCCCTCCCCATCGTCCGCGACGCCTATCCTTGGGCCATGCCCGAGGGCGACACGATCACCAGGACCGCGCGCACCCTCGATCGCGCCCTGGCCGGCAGACGGCTGGTCCGGTTCCAGGCTCCACGGCTCCCCGCCGCCACCCTCCGGCCCTCCGCGGGCTCGATCGTCCTGTCGGCTCGCGCCCGAGGCAAGCACCTCCTGATCGACTTCTCGGATGGATCCACGCTCCACACGCATATGCGCATGCACGGGAGTTGGCACGTGTACCAGCCCGGAGAGCGGTGGCGCCTGCCGCCCGCCGCCATGCGGGCGATGGTCCAGGTGGAGGGTGCGGTCGCCGTGTGCTTCCGAGCGCCAGTGGTGGAGGTGCTCGAGGGCGGGGCGCTCCGCCGGCACCCCCAGCTCACGTCCCTGGGACCGGATCTGTGCGCGCCCGCGCCCGACCTGGATGCGGCGGTGGAAGGGCTGGGCCGCCTGCTCCCCGGCTCGACGCAGATCGGAGTGGCCCTCCTGGACCAGCGCGCGGCGGCCGGGATCGGAAACGTCTACAAGAGCGAGGTGCTGTTCGCCTGTGGCATCGACCCCTTCACGCCGGTGACCGCCCTGGACGAGGCGACCCGCCGGCGCGTGGTGGAGACGGCCGCGAGGCTCCTGCGCGCGAACCTGGACGCTCGCGCCCCGCGGCGCACCGTACCCGAGGGCCTGGCCGTCTACGGCCGTGCCGGGCGACCCTGCCGTCGTTGTGGCACCCCGATCCGCTCGAGGAAGCAGGGCGAGGCGGCCCGGGCAACGTACTGGTGTCCCGCCTGTCAGCCGGCGATCGTCCCGGAGCCCGCTCCGTGAGCGCCCGGGTCCTGTCCGCGACCGGCTCGGCAGCCGCCATCGCCACGCCGCACCGCGCCGCGACCGACGCCGGAGCGGCCGCCTTCGCGGACGGCGGCAACGCGATCGATGCCGCCCTGGCGGCCGCGGTCACGCTCGCCGTCGTCTACCCGCAGCAGTGCGGCGTGGGTGGGGACCTGTTCGCGCTGGTAGCCGAGCCGGGCGGGGCCGTCAACGCGGTGAACGCCAGCGGCCCTGCGCCCCGCGCGTTGGATCCGCGACAGGTGCGAGCCATGCACCGAGCGATGCCCGAGTTCGGTCCGCTCTCAGTGACGGTGCCCGGCGCCGTCGCCGGCTGGTCGGCCCTGCACGGCCTGGGGGCCGCGCTCCCCTGGACGGAACTCTTCGCTCCGGCCGTGGGCTGGGCGCGGGAGGGTGTGTCGACCGTGCGGTCCATGGCCGCGCGCCTAGAGGCTGCGGGCGAGCGGCTGAGCTCCGATCCGGGGATGGCCCAGGTCTTCTATCCGCGAGGTCGCCCGCTCGTCGAGGGCGAGCCCTTCGTGCAGCCGGTGCTCGCGGACACGCTCGAGGCGATCGCGGAGGCCGGCGCGGCCGCGATGTACGGCGGCGCGATGGGCGATCGACTGGCCGCCGGGCTGCAGGCCCTGGGCTCGCCGATGTCGTCCGAGGACCTGGCGTCCTTCTCGCCCGAGCGGACGCCTCCCCTCACGAGCCCGTACCGGGGGCTCGAGGTGGCCGTGGTTCCACCCAACTCACCGGGCTTCGCGCTCCTCGAGATGCTCGCCGTGGTGGAGCGGCTGGGGATCGACCCCGATCCCCTGGGGCCGGACGCGGCGCTCCTGGCCGCGGTGTTCGAAGCGGCAAGCGCGGATCGGGACCGCCACAACGCCGATCCGCGGGTGGCCGCGGTCCCGGTCGACGAGCTACTCGCCGACGAGCACCTCGACCGGCTCTGCCACGCCGCCCGCGGCGCCACCGGCCCCAGCTCGGCCGGGCCGGCCACACCGGCCCGCCATCGGGACGGCGGCGACACCGTCGCCCTGGTCGCCGCCGACGGCGAGGGCCGACTGGTGTCGCTGGTCCAGAGCCTGTGGAGCTCGTTCGGCTCCGGCCTCCTGGAGCCCTCCACGGGGATCATCCTGCACAACCGCGGCAACGACTTCACGCTCGATCCGAGCTCCCCGAACGTCCTGGCCGGCGGGAAGCGTCCCGCCCACACGCTGACGCCGGTCCTCGTTCGTCGGGAGGGACGACCGGTCGGCGCCAGCGGATCGAGGGGCGGGGGCGGTCAACCGCAGATCAACTACATGAACCTGGTCCGTGCCTTCGACCTGGGGATGGATGCGGCGGCCGCGGTGGCGGCGCCCCGCTACCTGGTGGGTGGGATGGACCTGCACGCCGAGCGGTTCGCGGACGTCGAGGCTCGGGTCCCGAACCAGGTCCGGGACGCGCTGGCCTCGTCCGGGTTCAGGGTCGACCTGCTCGCCGATCTGGACGACGCGGTGGGGCACGCACACCTCGTGCTCCGGGACGCGGACGGCTCCCTCGACATCGGCACCGATCCCCGGGCCGACGGCACCGCCTGGGCGCGCTGACGCGGCGCGGGCGTCAGCCGACCGGACTCGCCTCGTGCCGGTGCGCGAGCTCGTCCGGCTCGTCGGAGGCCAGCCAGGCGTACGCCTCCTCCTCCTGCGCGAAGTGCAGCCGGAGGATCGCGTGCAGGCCGTACATCACCCGGCGCAGGTCGACCAGGTCGTCGGGGCCGGGACCCTCGGGAAGGAGCCCCTCCAGCAGGTGCACGAACACCCGGGCCAGGTGCTCGATCTCCAGGTGCGCCCGCGCCATCGTGCCCATGGGGTCCTCGCCGCCCATGAGCTTGGAGACCACGGGATAGACCGCCGCCTCTTCCTCCTCCTCGTGCCGGACCAGCCGCTCGGTGACGAACCACCGGATCTGCTCGAGCTCATCGCGGGCTTCGGCCGGAGCGTAGGTGTCCAGGCGGTCGGCCGCGGTGCGGATCCGAGCCAGCCACGGCATGAAGTCCCGGTGCTCCTCGCGGAACCGATCGCCCACGTTCGAGGTCAGGCGCGGGCGGCGCCGGGCCTCCCGGTCGCCCCCCAGCGCCCGCAGGGCATTGAGGATCACCGCCACGTCGATCGCCTCCTGGACCAGCGCCCCGGCCACCGGGCGGAGCAGCCCGACCGCCCCCAGGACCATGCCGGCGAACGACAGCCCCATGCCGATCAGCACGCTCTGCACGGCGATCCCGCGGGACCGGCGCGCGATGCGCATGGCCTCGGCCAGACGGTCCAGGCGGTCCACCACCAGCACCACATCGGCCGCCTCCGAGGAGGCCGTCGCTCCCCGGGCGCCCATCGCCACGCCGACGTTCGCGGCGGCCAGCGCCGGCGCGTCGTTCACGCCGTCGCCGACCATGATAGTCACGCCCTCATCGCCCTCGGCGGTCACCGCATCCACCTTGTCGGCCGGGTCGCGCTCGGACAGGATCCGGTCCACGCCGATCGAGATCCCCACCGACTCAGCCACGTCGGCGTGGTCGCCGGTCACCATCACCACCCGCTGGATCCCGGCCCGTCGCAGCGTCCGGATCACGCGGGGCGTGTCGGGGCGGATCGGGTCATCGAGGATCAGTGCCCCGGCCACCCGGCCGTCAACGGCTACGAACACGCAGCTGGAGCCCTCCATCGCCGAGCGCCGCCGCACGTCGCGGGCCCGGGGCGGGAGCGTCCCCCCGCGGGTCACCCACGAGGTCTTCCCCAGAGAGACCAGCCGGGCGTCCACCTTGCCCTCGATCCCGGCGCCGTGCTCCTCGTGCACGCCCTCGGGGAAGGACAGGGTCGCCCCGCGGTCGCGTGCGGCGCGGACGATGGCCGCCGCCAGCACGTGGGGAGACACCTGGTCCAGGGAGGCGGCCAGCCGGATCAGCTCGTCGGGATCGACGTCGGAGAACACCTCGACGTCGGCGAGCTCGGGCACGCCCGCCGTCAGGGTCCCCGTCTTGTCGAACAAGAGGACCGAGCCGCGAGCCAACGTCTCCAGCGCGCCCCCGCCCTTGACGATGATCCCGCGCTTGGCGGCCCGCGAGATCCCCGCCACGATCGCGATCGGCGCCGCCAGGATCAGCGGGCACGGTGTGGCCACGACCAGCACGGCCAGCGCCCGCACCGGATCCCCCGTCCAGATCCACGCGCCCCCGGCCATCACCAGGGTCAGGGGCAGGAAGATCAGCGCGTACCGGTCCGCGAGCCGGACGAACGGGGCCTTCTGGGTCTGGGCCTCCTCCACCAGGCGGACGATCCCCGCGTAGGTGCTCTCCTCGGCCGTGGCCGTGGCCCGGAGGTCGAACGACCCGCCCGAGTTCACGGATCCGCTGCGCAGCTGATCGCCTTCCTCGCGCTCGACCGGCCGGGCTTCCCCCGTGAGGGCGGACTCGTCCACCACGGCATGCTCAGAGGCTAGGAAGCCGTCGACCGGCACCACCTCGCCCTTCTTGACCATGAGGAGCTCACCCGGCCGGACCCGCTCGATCGGCACGGACTCCAATCCTCGATCGGTGTAGCGGTGGACCGAGCGCGGCGCCCGCTCCAGCAGGGCGGACAGCTCCCGGTGGGCACGACGGTCCGCGTAGGACTCCAGAGCCTGCCCGCTGGAGAGCATGAGCGCGATCACCGCGCCGGCCAGGTACTCGCCGAACGCCAACGCGCCGACCATGGCCAGCAGCGCGATGATGTCGACCCCCGTCTCCCGGTGGAGCAGGTCGCGGACCACCGACACGGACATGGGCACGATCCCCACCACGGTGGTGGCGGCCCATGCCAGCTCGGCCGC
>DASQQQ010000073.1:0-4952 GCA_035643355.1 Actinomycetota bacterium
GGCTCTCGTCGGCCGCGGAGACCACCCGCGCCCTCGAGGCCGCGAGGTCGGTCCGGGCCTGCGAGTTCGCGATGGCCGTCCCGACCAGGTCGGTGAAGTTCGTCATCCGGGCCTCCGCGTCCTCGGGCAAGGGATCGGGGCGCACCGAAGAAGCGACCATCGCGCCCCAGAGCCGCCCTCCGACGGTGATCGGGGCGGCCACCCACGAGCGATGGTGGGCCCCCGTGACGGGCGCTGATCCGCCAAGCTCGACCTCCGCGGGGTGGTCGAGCCGGGCGCTCCGACGTGTCTCCCGCACCCGATCCGTGACCGCGTGGTTCTCCGCGGTGCTTCCGAGCCCGGCGGCTCCGGTCCCCTCCCCGCTCCACCGGGCCACGACCGTCACCGTGCCGTTGGGCTGGTACCGGGCCAGGTACGCGGTATCGGCTCCGAGCAACGCGGCCACCTCACGGGTCACGGCGGAGAAGACGTCGGCGGGAGGGACGGCTCGGGCCACCAGCGTCGCCACTCGTCGCAGGGCCCCCTGTTCCTCGGCCAGTCGGCTGAGCTCCCCCCGATCCTGCTCCAGCGAGTCGGCCATGAAGTTGAACGAGCGCTCCAGGGTGCCGATCTCCCCCACCCCCCGCTCCGGGATCCGGGTGCTGAGGTCGCCGGTGGCCAGTCGGTTCGCCATGAACGCCGCCGCCCGGATCGGCCGGACGATCACGCGCGTGAGGTAGCCGGTGAACAGCAGGATGAGGAGGATCGAGCTCCCCACCCCGACCTCGGCGCCGATGACCGCCCGCCGACCCGCCTCGCCGGCGCTGGCCTCGCGCTGGTTCAGGTCGGCCCGACCGATGACCGCGAACCGGTCGAACTCGGCACGCAGCGCATCCATCCTCCGCTTGCCATCCTCGGTCACGGCCACGCTATGGGCCGACGGGTCTCCGCGGCGGACCGCCTGGATCACCGGAACACCGTAGTCCTGGATGTAGGACTCACCCATACGGACCAGCTCGCGGGCATGGGTCACCTGCCCCGGGTCTCCCGCCACCAGGCGTTCCAACTCCGCCGCCTGCCGCGGGAACGCGGCCCGGGCGTCGTTCCAGGGAGCTAGGAACCGCTCCTCCCCGGTGATGACGTACCCACGGAGGCCCGTCTCCAGGTCGAGGATCAGCTTGTCCAGCTGGTCGGCGACCACGAGCTCCTGTCTCGTGTGGCGGCTCTCGTCCGTGGAGTCGGTGAAGTTCACCACGGCCAGGAACAGCATGGTGAACGCGGCGACGATCACGCCGGCCAGCAGGGCGCTGGCGACAGCCATCCGGCGGGTCAGCCCGCCCATCCCGGATCGGGGGAGAAAGACGGGGCGCTCGATGCTCGGCGTGCTGAGCGAACCGGTGTCGATCGTCATGGACCGGGAGGTTCTCCGCCGGTCTCGGGGTCCATCCCTCCCGCGTCGGTCCCGCGGATCATGTCGAGGATCGCACCGGCGGAGAGCCGGGACTTCGCCAGGAAGCCCAACGCCGGGCTCTCCGCGATGAGGTCGGCGAAGTCCTCCTCGGCATGGGTGGAGATCAAGATGGCGTTGGCCCCAACATCGGCCTCGGCCCCGAGCCGGTGGACCAGATCGAAGCCGCTCTCCTCGCCCAGGTCGATATCCACGAGCACGACGTCCGGATACAGGTCCTGGGCAAGCCGAACCGCCTCATCGCTGTTCTTGGCCACGCCGACGACGATGATCCCCTCCCGCTCCAAGACGCCACGGGCGACGTCGGTGAACCCCTCGTTGTCGTCCACGACGAGCGCCCGCAAGCTCATCACGCCAGCATCCCAGGGATCGGGGCCCTCAGGCATCCCAGCTAGCTTCCCTTCGTCCTGAGGCTACCTGGTGGGCTGCTACCCCTCGGAGCGTGGCGATGCATCGGACAGCCTACCGGCAGCGCCCCGTGAGGGGGAAGGGGGAACCACCCACCCCGTCGGAGCCGGAGACCGATCCGTGGACGGGTCCCTGCGGGTCAGGGGGTTGGTGGAGACCCTGCTCCGCGTCCATGATCCGGATGGCTCGCCCGGACAAGCGAAGGAGATCGAAGACCCGTCGGACGGGCGGGCGAGGATCCCTCAGGACGACCAGCGAGACGCGTCCGTTCGTCCGTCCGGTCAGGCGGGCGATGGCCCGGCAACCCTCCGAATCGATGAAGCACAGGTGTGAGAGGTCCAGGACGAGCTCTCCGGACGGACGTGCCCGCTCCACCTCCGTCAGTAGGCCCTCCGCGGTCGCCAGGTCCAATTCGCCCTCCACGTGCAGTGCCCCGTCGATCCATCGAAGCCCGAGCTGTGCTCCCATCGTGCGACCGTCCCTTCCTCAGCGTCCCCTGCCCGAGACACCGGAGCATGGAAGGCGTGCTCCGTGGTCAGGTCCTCCCATAGGGTCGCGCGAACAGGGGGGGCGTGTCGCCACCGGCAGCATCCATCCGGGACCCCCGCTCACCTCCATCCCGGCGTACCCGCTGGCTTCCAGCTACCGGGACTCCAGGTACCTCAGGACGGCCAGGACGCGTCGGTGATCATCGGGTGCCTCCGCGAGCGCCAGCTTGGCCAGGATGCTGCGCACGTGCTTCTCGACGGTGCCCTCGGCGAGCCACAGACGAGCCGCGATCCCGGCGTTCGATCGTCCCTCCGCCATCAGGGCGAGGACCTCCCGCTCCCGATCGGTGAGGGTCTCGAGGGGGTCGTGGCTGCGTCGTGCCCCCACCAACTCCTGGACCACCTCGGGATCGATCACCGTGCCGCCATCGAGGATCTGCTCCACCGATGCGAGGAAGCTCTGGACGTCGGTGACCCGGCTCTTCAGCGTGTACCCGAGCCGGTCTCCACTGGCCAAGAGCTCCATGGCGTGCTCGACCTCGACGTGTGCCGACAGCACCATGATGGCGACCTCCGGGAAGTCCTGACGGATCAGCCGAGCCGCGTCCAGTCCCTCCGTCGAGTGACCGGGGGGCATCCGGATATCCACGATGGCCAGATCGGGATGCTCCGCCCGGACCAGCGAGAGGAGCTCCGAGGCGGTCCCGGCCCGGCCCACCACCCGTGACCCGGCCCGCTCGAAGACGGTGGCCAGCCCTTCCCGCAGGAGGACGTCATCGTCCGCCAGCACGACGCGGGCCGGCCTCATCGAACGATGAAGGTGGTTCCAGGACCGGGTCGCACGGTGGGGCCGAGCATGGTACGCATGGACCGGTCCCTCCCCGGATGCTGCCGTGTGAAGCTTGTCGTCGCGGGGACGGGATTTGAACCCGTGACCTCTGGGTTATGAGCCCAGCGAGCTACCGGACTGCTCCACCCCGCACCCCGATGCTACCGACCGAGTGGGGCCATCGCCAACCATCGGCCCGGATCCTCCTGCCGGCCCGCACGCATGAAACCGCCGGCAGGCGGGAACCCCCGCGGCATGAGGGTCAAGCCGATCCTTGCGGTGGCGGCCGTGGCCCTGGTGGCGGCGGCCTGCTCGAGTTCCGGTCCAACGACCGCACCCACCGCATCGCCGAGCGCGGCCTCACCCTCCGTGTCGCCTGCGGCCACACCGAGCGAGGGCGCCTCGCCCAGCGCCCAGAGCCCCGCAGCCGCCAAGGCCGAGATCGAGCGTAACTGGACCCGGTTCTTCAACGGGCAGACCCCGCCCGGCCAGAAGATCGATCTGCTGGTCGACGGACAGCAGTTCGCCGGGGTGATCGAGGCTTCGTCGCAGTCTCAGCTCGCCCGGTCCACCAGGGCCAAGGTGACGAACGTCTCCCTGACCGGTCCCGACACGGCCACCGTCACCTACGACGTCCTGGTGGGCGGTCAGCCGGCGCTGACCGATCAGCAGGGCACGGCGGTCCGCACGGACGGCACCTGGAGGGTCAGCGACGCGAGCTTCTGCTCCCTGCTCGCGCTCGGCGGTCAGGTCCCCGCGGCCTGTCCCTCGCCGGGGGCGAGCCCGTCGGCCTCGGGATGAGGGCACCGGCGGGACGGGGCCGAGGTCGCCGGCTGGCCACGCTCGCCACGATCCTGTTCCTCACCTTCCTGGACAACACGATCGTCAGCGTGATCCTCGCCGACATGCAGACCACCCTGCATCCGGGCGTGTCCGGCCTGCAGTGGATCGTGAACGGTTACATGCTCGCCTTCGCCGCCCTGATGCTGACCGGTGGCACGCTCGGTGACCTGCTGGGCCGCAAGAAGGTCATGTTGTCCGGGGTGGCGGTGTTCTGCGCCGGATCCGTGGCCGCCGCGCTGGCCCCGACCACCTCGGTGCTGATCGGCAGCCGCGTGGTGATGGGGATCGGCGCCGCCGCCTCAGAGCCGGGCACCCTGTCGATGATCCGCCACATCTACCCTGAGCGCGGTCCCCGAGCCCGGGCGCTGGGCGTCTGGGCGGCCGTGTCGGGGGTGGCTCTGGCCCTGGGGCCGATCGTGGGTGGCGTCCTGGTGGGGTACAGCGGGTGGCGGTCCGTGTTCTGGTTCAACCTGGGCTTCGGCGCTGCGGCGCTGGCGGCCGGGGTCCTGCTGCTGCCCGAGAACGCCGATCCGGAAGGACGACGGCTCGACGTGCCGGGCCTGATCGTGGGAGCCGTCACCATCTCCGCGATCGCGATCGCCGTGATCGAGGGCGAGAACGCCGGCTACCTCTCCTGGTGGATCGACCTGCTGTTCGCCGTGGCTGCGCTGGGCGTGGTGGCGTTCATCCGGATCGAGCGCCGGAGCCCCGATCCCGTCCTGAAGCTGCACTTCTTCCAGACCTCAGCGTTCTCGGGGGCCAACGTCGTGGCGTTCGCCACCAACTTCGGCGTCTTCGCCGTGTTCTTCTTCACCGCGTTGTACCTGCAGTTGGTGGCCGACTTCTCCGGCTACCGGATCGCGCTGCAGTTCGTCACCATGGCGGCGGCCATGGTCGCCGCCGCTCCGCTGGCCGGGCGGTGGGTGGCGGCTCGAGG
>DASQQQ010000074.1:0-9050 GCA_035643355.1 Actinomycetota bacterium
TGGCGGGCATGGCGGCGGCCCTGACCGCTTGCCTCGACGACATGGCCGACGAGGCCGCGCGCCGGTGGGGCCTGACCCGACGGCTGCGCGAGGGGCTCGGTTCGATCCCCCGGGTCCAGCTCCACGGCCACCCCACCCAGCGGGTTCCCCACCTGGCCTGCTTCTCCGTGGATGCGGTGGACGCCGAGATCCTCGCCATGGCCCTGGACGAGCGCGGGTTCCGGCTTTCGGTGGGGTCCAACTGCTCCGGCGCCCCGGGGGAGCCATCCCCGATCCTCGAGCAGATGGGCATCCCCAACACCGCGAGCTTCCGGCTCGGCGTGGGCCGCGAGACCGGCTCGGAGGACGTGGAGGCCCTCATCGAGGTCCTTCCGGGGTTGATCCAGGAGCTCCGCGCGGTGGAGGAGGCGGCCGAAGCCGCGATGGCCAGGTTCCGCCCCTCGCCCGAGGACCCATCGGCCCCGGTCTGAGCCCGCCCCGCTTTCGGGCGGGCCCGCTCAGCCGACCACCCAGGTATCCCCGCCGTGCAGGAGCTGCTCCAGGCTGCCCGCCCCCAGGCGCTCGGTGGCCATCTCGATCTGGCGCTCCATGGCCTCGCCGTAGACCGGCCGCTGCACCTCGCGGAAGACACCGATGCAGGTGGGCTCGCTCGGGCCGTGGGAGACGTGGGCCAGGGCGAAGGCCAGCGAGGGGCGCCCGTGCGCGTCGTGGACCAGGATCTGCCCGCTGTCCACCTCGTCCACGTTCGCGATCACCAGCCGACCGTTGTGCCCCACCGCCACGCAACGGTTCCCCTCGTCGAACAGGATCGGTTGCCCATGCTCGAGCCGGATCTGGTTGTGCGCGCCCTGCGGCTTCTCCCGAAGGATGTCGAAGGCCCCGTCGTTGAACACGTTGCAGTTCTGGTAGATCTCGACGAACGCGGCGCCCTCGTGGGCGGCCGCCTGCCGGAGCACCTGCGTGAAGTGCTGCCGGTCGTTGTCGATGGTCCTGGCCACGAACGTGGCCTCGGCCCCGAGCGCCAGGGCGATCGGGTTGAAGGGATGGTCCAGGGAGCCAAAGGGTGTGGATTTGGTGACCTTGCCCTCCTCCGACGTCGGCGAGTACTGACCCTTGGTGAGGCCGTAGATCTGGTTGTTGAACAGCAGTATCTTCAGGTTCACGTTCCGCCGCAGAGCGTGGATCAGGTGGTTGCCTCCGATCGAGAGCGCGTCACCGTCTCCGGTGATCACCCAGACGTTCAGGTCGGGCCGAGCCGTGGCGATCCCCGTGGCGATGGCCGGGGCTCGCCCGTGGATCCCGTGGATCCCGAAGGTGTCCATGTAGTACGTGAACCGGCCCGAGCACCCGATCCCGGAGACGAACACGGTGCGATCGGGCTCGATCCCCAGCTCGGGCATGAACGATTGCACCGTCGCCAGGATCGCGTAGTCGCCACATCCCGGGCACCAGCGCACCTCCTGGTCGCTGGTGAAGTCCTTCTTCGTCAGCGTGCCGACGCCGGCCTCCTGACCGTTGCCGGCGGCTCCTTGCACATCACTCATCCGTTCATCACCTTCAGGATCTCGTTCTCCAGTTCCTCCGCGAAGATCGGCACCCCCTGGACCTTCGAGTAGGTCTTCGCGTCCACCAGGAAGCGCGCCCTGATCAGCAGGGCGAGCTGGCCCATGTTCATCTCGGGGATCAATACGTGCCGGTAGGAACGGACCACGTCGCCCGTGTTCCTGGGGAAGGGGTTGAGGTGCACCAGGTGGGCCGCCGCCACCTTGTGGCCCGCCTCGCGGACCCGCCGGACCGCCGCCCGGATCGTGCCGTAGGACGAACCCCACCCCAGCACGAGCAGCTCGGCATCGCCGTCTGGGTCGTCGACCTCGAGCGGTGGGATGCCGTCGGCCACCTTGTCCACCTTCGCGGCGCGCAGGTGCGTCATGCGCTCGTGGTTGTGCGGGTCGTAGCTGATGTGGCTGGCCTCGTCCTTCTCCAGGCCGCCCAGGCGGTGCCGGAGGCCCGGTGTGCCCGGGACGGCCCAGGGACGCGCCAGGTTCTCGTCGCGCAGGTACGGGAGGAACTCGGTGCCCGCGTTCGGACCCTGCGCGAAGTCCGGTTCGATCGTGGGCAGCGAGCCGACGTCGGGCAGCCGCCACGGTTCGGACGAGTTCCCCAGGAAGGTGTCCGAGAGCAGGATCACCGGGGTCCGGTACGTGACGGCGATCCGGCTCGCCTCCAGGGCAGCGTCGAAGCAGTGCCCCGGGGAGTACGCCGCCACGATCGGCATGGGCGACTCCCCATGCCGGCCGAACATGGCCATCAGCAGGTCGGCCGCCTCGGTCTTGGTGGGCATCCCGGTGGAGGGACCGGCCCGCTGGACGTCCACGATTACCATCGGCAGCTCCAGGGCCACGGCCAGCCCCAGGGTCTCCTCCTTCAGGTCCATGCCCGGTCCGCTGGTCCCGGTGACGCCGAGGTCCCCGGCGAACGAGGCGCCGAGGGCGATCCCTGCAGCGGCGATTTCGTCCTCGGCCTGGAGCGTCCGCACGCCGAAGTTCTTCAGTCGCGACAGCTCGTGCAGGAGCTCGGAGGCCGGCGTGATGGGATAGCTCGCGTAGAAGAGGGGCAGTCCGCTCCGCTGACTGGCCGCGGTGAGCCCGAGGGCCAGCGCGGTGGCTCCGGAGACGTTGCGGTACGTGCCGGGCGTGGCGGGGGCCGGCTTCACCCGGTAGCTGTGCGCGAACAGCTCGGTCGTCTCGCCGAAGTTGTAGCCGGCCTTGAAGGCCGCCACGTTGGCGTCCAGCACCAGCGGCTTCTCGCCGAACTTCCGCTCCAGCCAGCTGAGGGTCACGTCCGTAGGTCGGCCGTACATCCACGAGACCAGCCCCAGCGCGAACATGTTCTTCGAGCGCTCGGCCTCCTTCCGGGAGACCCCGAGCTCCTCCACGGCCCGCACCGTGATGGAGGTCATAGGCACCCGGTAGACCTGGTACCCGTCCAGGGTGCCGTCCTCGAGGGGGTTCTCGGCATAGCCCGCCTTGTCGATGTTGCGGCGGATGAAGGCGTCCTCGTTCACGATCACCGTGCCGCCCTTCTCGAGGGTCTCGAGGTTGGCCTTGAGGGCGGCGGGGTTCATGGCCACCAGCACGTTCGGGTGATCCCCCGGCGTGAGGATGTCCTCGGACGCGAACTGGATCTGGAACGCCGAAACGCCGTGCACCGTCCCCGCCGGCGCCCGGATCTCGGCCGGGAAGTCGGGGAGGGTGGCCAGGTCGTTGCCCAGGATGGCGGTGGCATTGGTGAACCGATCGCCGGTCAACTGCATCCCGTCGCCCGAGTCGCCGGCGAACCGGATGACGACGCGTTCTTTCTCTTCAACGGCCTTGCTCATGGCTCCGTGGCCGGGCGGCGCCCGGCCGCCTCCTTCTGTTGACTCGCGGGTTCGTCACCTAGCGTACCGCCTGACCCCGGAAGGGACAGTCAGGAGCGGTACATTGTGCCGGTCCGTATGCCGGGAGGGTATCTTGACATGAAGACACATCGCTTGGGAAGCAACGGCCCGGAGCTGTCCGTGGTCGGTTTCGGGGCCTGGGAGGCGGGTGGCGGCAGCGAATGGGGCCAATCCCCCCCGGAGGAGCAGGTGGTGCAGGCGATCCGCACCGTGCCCGACACGGGGATCGACTGGATCGACACCGCCGAGGTCTACGGTGACGGACGCTCGGAGGAGCTGGTGGGCCGGGCCATCGCCGGGCGGCGAGACGAGCTGTTCATCGCCACCAAGGTCGCGCCCTCCCCGGAGGGATCCGGGTTCCGGCCCGAAGAGATCGCCAAAGCCGTCCGGGGGAGCCTGCAGCGACTGGGGATCGATCACATCGACCTCTACCAGCTTCACTGGCCGGACGAGACCGGCATCCCCGTGGAGGACTCGTGGGGCGCGATGGCCACGCTGGTCGACGACGGGCTGGTGCGCTTCATCGGAGTATCGAACTTCGACCGGGAGCTGATCGAGCGCTGCGAGCCGATCCGCCACGTCGATTCCCTGCAGCAGGAGTTCTCCATGCTGGCCCTGGACGATCGCGAGCTGATCCGCTGGTGCGGGGAGCAGGGCACGGGCGTGGTCACCTACGGACCGCTCGCCTATGGCCTGCTCACCGGCAAGATCACCATGGAGACCGCCTTCGATCGGGACGACCACCGCAGCCAGGACGACCGGATCTTCCCCCCAGACAAGCGGGAGCGGAGCCTGGCGGTCGTCGACGGGATGCGTCCGATCGCCGAGCGGCTGGGCATCAGCCTGGCGCAGCTGGCGCTGGCCTGGAACGTCCACCAGCCGGGCGTCACCTCGGCCATCGCCGGGAGCCGAGACCCGGGACACGTCCGCGCGAACGCGGTAGCCGGCGACGTCGAGCTGGACGCGGATGCGCGATCGGAGCTGGAGCGCCTCGTGACCCAGGGCCCGGCCACGGCGTAAGGCGCGCCACCGAAGGGAGCGACAGCGAGATGGCCTACCGGCGGATCGTGCTCGCCACGGACGGCTCGGACTCGGCCGAGACACCGGAGCACGTAGCGATGACCCTGGCCAAGGCGACGAAGGGCCGGGTCACCGTAGTGAACGCCTATCGGAACCCCGAGCGAGCGGAGCCCGCGGTCCGCCGAGCCCGAGAGATCGGGGAACGGGAAGGCGTGAAGACCGAGGTGGTCCTCTCCCCCGAGGAGCCCGACCGAGCGATCGTGGCGACGGCCGAGGACAAGCAGGCCGATGTCATCGTGATCGGGAGCCGCGGCCTGTACAAGGGCGAGCAGCTCGTGGGCAACGTGGTCCGCAAGGTGGCCACGCACGCGCCCTGCGACGTCCTGCTCACCCGCGAGCGCGCCGCGGAACGTCGTCCGCACGGCGAGCCCCCCTACCGGCGCCTGCTGATCGCCTCCGACGGCTCGGCCACGGCCGACCGCGCTGCCCGCAAGGGCTACGCGCTGGCCAAACGACTCGGTGCTTCGGTCACCCTGCTCTTCGTGGGTCACCCCACCACCGGCGAGATGGTCCTGCAGGACACCATCGCCACGATCGGCGACCAGGAGGTCCCGTCCTCCATCCTGATCCGCGACGGAGACGCCGCCCAGGTCATCATCGACACCGCGTCGAGCGAGGGGTTCGACCTGGTGGTGGTGGGCAACCGCGGCTTGGCCGGGGCCAAGGCCATGATCCTGGGCTCGGTCCCCCGCAGCGTGACCGAGTACGCCACCTGCGACGTCCTGGTGGCGCGCACGATCGCTCAGAGTCTGGACGAGATCGGCAGGGGCGAGGGCGGCATCGTGACCACCGGCGACCACAAGGTGGCCGTCTACCGGGACGAGCGGGGCCACCTCACCACCCTGTCCGCCAAGTGCACCCACATGGGGTGCACCGTGAAGTGGAACCCCACGGAACGCACGTGGGACTGCCCCTGCCACGGCTCACGCTTCTCGGGGGTGGGCGAGGTGGTGAATGGTCCGGCGGCCCGACCGCTCGACCCCACCACGCTGTAGCATGCGCCGGCGCCACCCCGGCCGGATGGGGTCACCAGGGCTTGTAGACCATGAGCCAGGCGATGAACAGCAGCGCCGCGAAGCCGGCCGCCGCGTTGATCAAGGGCAGCGCCGAGCCGAGCATCTGCTCGAGCTCCTCGTCGCTGCGGCGGGGCACCCCGGACGGCCGCACCTCGACGGCCTCCTTGACCCGCTGGTAGTAGGGACGGGCGACGGCACTCATCTCGGCGATCATGAACACCAACACGCCGAGCGCCACCCAGATCCACGCGTAGCGCCACCAGTCGAGACGGAACCCGGCCCAGACCCCGCCGACCAGCAGGATCAGGAGCGAGACGTACATCCCGGCGATCGAGGACCCGGAGAACTGCATCAGCTCGGCGATCCTGGCCCGGTCGCGTTCCTTGCGCAGCCGCAGGGCCACCACCACCGATACCCCGTGGAACATCACGAAACCGAGCACGCCCACGATGTGGATGAAGACCAGCCAGCGGTAGTCGATCGAGAGGGCGAGCATCAACCGGTCAGCGACTGCTCCACGCGGCGGATCCGCGCGGCGAGGACGGAGAGCATCTTGACTGCCACCCCAGGTTCCTCGGCCAGGAGCCGGTCGAAGGACCGCTTGAACAGCCGGACCGCGCGCATCGGGGTCGCGGCGGTCACGCTGGCCAAGCGCTCGCCGGCGTCCAGGAGGGCGAGCTCGCCGAAGAAATCCCCGGGGCCGAGGGCGGTCAGCACCCGCTTGCCCTTCGTGACCTTCGCCTCCCCCTCGATGATCACGAAGAAGGCGCCGCCCAACAGGCCCGTGCCGACGATCCGCTCCCCCTTGGCGAATGCCACCTCGTCCGCCCGCTCGGCCAGCTTGCGGAGGTGGCGCTTCGACAGGCCGGAGAACAAGGGCACCGCCCCCAGCAGCCGCACCCCTTCCTTGCCCAGCGGCCGGTCCGGCCGCGGCCCGGCGGAGGAGCGACGGCGGCGAACGTCGGTACCGGCGATCGAGCCGGGCACCGTCCCCGAGAGTGGATCGAACACGTCCTTCACCCGAACCTCCTGACCGCCAGGGACGAGACGGCAGCCTACCGCACGGGACCTGTGGGGGGGAGGGTCCGTGGAAGTGGTGGTCGTGCGGCTCCGGCCACTGGGGATGGGTACGATGACTGGTCATGAGTGGGACGGCGCGGGCCGAGGCGGCGCGCGGGCCTCTGGAACGCATCTTCGCCGAGCGCATCGCGATCCTCGATGGGGCGATGGGCACCGCGATCCAGGCTCGAGGTCTGGGCGAGGGCGACTTCCGGGGCCGGCGACTGCGGGATCACCCCGTGGATCTGCGCGGTGACAACGACCTGCTCTGCCTGACCCGCCCCGACGTCGTCCTCGAGATCCATCGCGGCCACCTGCGGGCGGGAGCCGACATCATCAGCACCAACACCTTCAACGCGAACCCCTTCTCCCAGGCCGACTACGGGCTGCAGGACCTCGTCTTCGAGATCAACCGCGCGGGCGCCGAGCTCGCCACGCGCGCGGCCGAGGAGTGGGCCCCCGATCGGTTCGTGGCCGGATCCGTGGGGCCGACCAACCAGACCCTGTCGCTCAGTCCCCGGGTCAACGAGCCCGCCTACCGCGCGGTCACCTTCGACGAGATGTTCGCAGGGTACGCCGAGCAGATCCGGGGGCTGGTGGCGGGGGGGGTCGATCTCCTGTTGATCGAGACCATCTTCGACACGCTGACCGCCAAGGCCGCCATCGTCGCCGCCATGGAGGTGGCCCCCAACGTCCCGCTGATGATCTCGGTGACCATCACGGACCGGAGCGGGCGCACGCTCTCTGGCCAGACGATCGACGCGTTCTGGGCATCCGTGCAGCACGCCCGTCCCTTCACCGTAGGGGTGAACTGCTCCCTGGGGGCGGCGGAGATGCGTCCCTACCTTGAGGCGCTGGCCCGCGCGGCGCCGGTCTTCACCACCTGCTACCCGAACGCGGGACTGCCCAACGCGTTCGGAGGCTACGACGAGCAACCCGACACCACCGGCAAGTACCTGCGCGAGTTCGCGGAGGCCGGGCTCGCCAACGTCCTGGGGGGATGCTGCGGCACCACCGACCGCCACATCCGCCGGATCGCCGACGTGGTGGAGGGTCTGCCGCCCCGGACCCCGCCCGCCGCCCGCGAGCTCACGGTCTTCAGCGGGCTCGAGCCGTTCGCGATCCTCCCTGACACGGGTTTCGTGATGATCGGCGAGCGCACCAACCTCACGGGCTCCAAGCGGTTCCGCCGCCTCATCGGATCGGGCGACTACCAGGGCGCCGTGGACGTAGCCATGGAGCAGGTGCGGGGCGGCGCGAACATGCTCGACGTGAACATGGATGCGGACCTGCTCGAGTCCGAGCAGGCCATGACCACCTTCCTGAACCTGATCGCCACGGAGCCGGAGATCGCCAAGGTTCCGGTCATGGTGGACAGCTCGAAGTGGTCGGTCTTGGAGGCCGGCTTGAAGTGTCTGCAGGGCAAGGGCGTCGTCAACTCCCTCAGCCTGAAGGAAGGAGAGGACGACTTCCTCCAGAAGGCCCGGAAGGTGGCCCGGTACGGGGGCGGCGTGGTGGTCATGGCGTTCGACGAGCAGGGGCAGGCCGACACCGTCGGGCGCAAGATCGAGATCTGTTCCCGTGCCCACCGCCTCTTGGTGAAGGAGGCCGGGTACCGGGACGAGGACATCATCTTCGACCCGTGCATCCTGGCCATCGCCACCGGCATCGAGGAACACGACGAATACGCGAAGGCATTCATCGAGGCCACGCGTGAGCTCAAGCGACGGTTCCCTCGGTGCCGGGTCTCCGGCGGCGTCTCGAACCTGTCGTTCTCCTTCCGCGGCAACGACGTCGTCCGGGAGGCCATGCACGCCGCCTTCCTCTACCACGCGATCCAGGCCGGGCTCGACATGGCCATCGTCAACGCCGGGCAGCTGGCCGTGTACGAAGACATCCCCCCCGACCTGCTGGAGCACGTGGAGGACGTGATCTTCCACCGGCGTCCCGACGCTACGGAGCGGATGGTCGCCTTCGCGGACACGGTGAAGGGGGAGGGCGCCAAGCGTGAGCTGGACCTGGGCTGGAGGGACGCGCCGGTGCAGCAGCGGCTCAGCTACGCGTTGGTGCACGGGATCGTCGACTTCATCGAGGCGGACACCGAGGAGGCGCGCCGCTCGTACCCGCGCCCGCTCGACGTGATCGAGGGACCACTGATGGATGGCATGAGGATCGTGGGCGACCTGTTCGGTGCAGGCAAGATGTTCCTGCCCCAGGTGGTGAAGAGCGCCCGGGCCATGAAGAAGGCGGTCGCCTACCTGGAGCCCTTCATGGAGGACGAGAAGGTGCGCATCGGTGGCGATCACGCACAGGGCAAGGTGGTGCTCGCCACCGTGAAGGGCGACGTCCACGACATCGGCAAGAACATCGTCGGCGTGGTGCTCCAGTGTAACGGTTACGAGGTCATCGACCTGGGCGTGATGGTGCCGTCCGAGCGCATCCTCGAGACAGCGCGC
>DASQQQ010000075.1:0-3804 GCA_035643355.1 Actinomycetota bacterium
CCGTCGTGCACCTCGAGCCGAGGGGACAGGGCCAGGCCCACGAAGCCCCGGTTGCCCACGGTGACGCCGCCGCCGGCGATCACGCTCTGACACCCCCCCTGTTCGAACGAGACGCCGCCGCCCGTGAGCACCGGCCCGCAGCCTCCCTGCGTGAACCGAACGCTGCCTCCGGCCAACACTGGCCCGCTGCCCCCGCGCTCGAACGTGACGTCTCCGCTGGCCATCACGGCGCCCGCCGCCGCCTGGTGCAAGCGCACGTCCCGACCGCTCACCGCGCCCACCACCGAGCGGTCCACCTCCACGTCGCCGGCCGCTTCCAGGGTCTTCAAGAGCTTGCTCGCGTTCCGTCCGCTCTCGGCCATCTGCAGACCACCTCCTCGCTCCCTCCCATCCTAGGGAACCGGTGCCGGATGCCGTGGTGGGGGCTATCCTGACCCGGTCGTGACCGACGACGCCATCCCCCTCGGTTCCGCGTCCCCGGGACGCCCGGGATCGGAGCGCCCGAGGTGCTTCCTGTGCGGGCGTTCGACCTTCGACCCCCCCAAGGGGGGGCGTCCGTGGGTGCGCGCCGCGGTGGCCGGTCAGCAGGCGCTCGTGTGCCCTCGTTGCCAGGAAGAGCGCCTCGACTGGCTCGTCCACCTCGATCGGTGCGAACGCTGCGGTGCCACCCGTCTGTCGGTCATGCTCGGAGAAGTGGTCTGTCGTGCCTGCGGCCATGTCCGCGGCTCCCAGGTGGGCCCGGCCCTCTGACCGCGTCGGGGCCGGTAGCATCTGCCACACGGGGCGCTTAGCTCAGCGGTGAGAGCGCTGCCCTTACAAGGCAGAGGACGGTGGTTCGAATCCACCAGCGCCCACGTCAGGCGGCCGGGTGCGGGTCTGCTTCCACCGGCCTCGCCGCGTGGGACGCGGATGCGATAGGGTGTGGTGGCTCTGGTCGCCCCCGCCGTCACCCCATCCTGTGCGAGCGCGATGGGGGGGTAGAGGAAGAACGTGCGCGAAGAACGGTTGTGGCATCCCCTGTCCCGCTTCCATGGGTGGCTCTCCCGGTTCCACCTGTGGATCTGGATGAACGAGGAGCTCATCGTGATCGGGGCCCTGTCCGTGCTGGTCATCGGGGCGATCGGGCTCATCGTCGTCTCCGGGCACACGCCCGTTCCTCCCCAGTCGCCGTTCGACCGGGCGCCGGTGGTGCAGCCCGAGAACATGCCAGTCCCCGGGCCGACGAGCCATCCGCAGCCGGCCGAGCTCCCCGCCCACTGAGCGCCCGCCCGGTCGACGGGTTGGCTGTGAGCCGGGTCACCCGCACGGCCGGGCCGACGATGCGGTAGCGTCCCGGTGGTCATGGCCGATGCGCCGTTCGAGCTGCAGGAGGTCACGGTCGCCGAGCTGGCCCGCCGGATGCAGGAGGGCGAGGTCACGGCGCGGGCCCTCACCGACGCCTACCTGGACCGGATCGATGCGCTGGACCGGGACGGCCCGCAGCTCCGGTCCGTGATCGCCACGAATCCCACCGCCCAGGCCGCCGCCGAGGAGCTGGATCGCGAGCGGCAGCAAGGCCATGTACGTGGGCCGCTGCACGGGATCCCCATCCTGGTCAAGGACAACATCGACATCTCGGGGCCCATGGGGACCAGCGCCGGCTCGCTGGCTCTCCGCGAGGCCCGTCCTTCGAGCGATGCACCGCTCGTCCGCCGACTGCTGGACGCCGGCGTGGTGATCCTGGGCAAGGCGAACCTGTCCGAGTGGGCCAACTTCCGCTCCACGCGCTCCTCGAGCGGCTGGAGCGCCATGGGCGGTCAGTGCCGGAATCCTTACGTGCTCGATCGCAACCCGTGCGGGTCGAGCTCGGGCTCCGCCGTCGCGGTATCGGCCGATCTATGCGTCGTCGCCGTCGGTACGGAGACCGACGGGTCGATCATGTGTCCGGCGTCGATCGACGGGATCGTCGGGATCAAGCCGACGGTGGGGCTGGTGCGGGGGGACGGCATCGTGCCCATCTCGCACACGCAGGACACGGCGGGGCCGATGGCACGCACGGTGGCCGACGCGTTCGAGCTCCTGTCGGCGATGGCGGAGGCCGCACCGGGCCGGGGCCTGGCCTCGGATCGGCCATCACCGCTCGACCCGAAGGCCCTGCGGAGCGCGAGGATCGGTGTGGCTCGGAACCTGGCGGGGTTCCACGACCGGGTGGATGCGCTGTTCGAACAGGCGCTGAGCGCGTTGCGGGATCTGGGGGCCGAGCTGGTGGACGCGGCCGACGTTCCCCACGCCACCGAGCTGGAGGAGCCTGAGCTCGATGTCCTGCTCTACGAGTTCAAGGCCGATCTGGAGACGTACCTGACCGGCGTGGACGGCGACGTTCCCCGCACCCTCGAGGGGCTCATCGCCTTCAACCGGGCTCACGCGGACGAGGAGCTGGCGTTCTTCGGTCAAGAGCTGTTCGAGAAGGCGGCGGCGAAGGGTCCGCTGACCGAGCCCGCGTACCTCGAGGCCCTCTCGACCTGCGGCCGCCTGGCTCGGGACGAAGGACTGGACGCCGCGTTCACCGCCCACGGGGTGGATGCGATCGTCGCCCCCACGGGCGCGCCCGCCTGGCTGACGGACCACGTCAACGGGGACCACTACGTGGGCGGCAACACCACGCCCGCTGCGGTGGCCGGGTACCCCTCGGTGACGGTGCCGATGGGGTTCGTCTCCGAGCTACCGGTCGGTCTCAGCTTCATCGGCCACCCGTGGACCGAGGCGACCCTGGCCGGCTACGCCTACGCGTTCGAGCAGGCCACGACCGAGCGTCGCCCACCCCGGTACCTGCCCACGTCGGAGGCCTGACTGGACGCAACCCCCCGGGCCGGTGTCCCGCTAGTGCTCCTCGTACTTGAAGGAGATGTTCACCCGGGCCCGGTAGTGCGTCACGCGTCCGTCCTCGATCGTGAGGTCGAGCCGGTCCACCTCGCCGACCCGCAGATCCCGCAGGGACTTGGCCGCCGTCTCCACGGCGTGCTTGGCCGCCTCCTCCCACGATTCGGTGCTGGTGCCGATGACCTGCGTGACCCGGTAGATGCTCTCCGCCATGTCGGCCTCCTCTCCGCGCTCGGCGTCCATCCTCTCCCAGGGGAAGGACGCGCTGAAGCAGACTAGCGGACCGTGACCGGAACCTGCTGAACTAGGTTGTTGGCCATCCCCTGCACGTTCCAGGGCTGCTCGAGCGGCTGCGTATCGCCGTTCGCGTCGGTGGCTCGGCAGGCGAGCGTGTGCTCCCCGGGCATGGCGTCCCAGGTGAAGGACCAGCCCCGCCAGGCCCAATCGCCCACGGGTTCCTGGAGCGTGGCCTCGAACCACCCACCGTCCACGCCGACCTCCACCCGCTCCACGGCGGCCGCGCCGCACCAGGCCCGGCCGACCAGCACCACGGGACCGGCGTCCACCGTTCGGGCACGGGTGAAGAAGTCGGGGATGCCGGGCGGGACCATCAGGGCTCGGACCCTGATCCTGGTGACCGGCTGGCCCGGATCGTCCTCGCTCTGCTGGAAGCGGTAGGCCTCCGCCTGCTGATAGCCGGCGAAGGGCTCGGTCACCGCTTCGATCCGCGTCAACCACTTCACGCTGGTCATCCCGTACCAGCCGGGGACCAGCAGGCGGAGGGGGAACCCGTGCTGGGGCGGGAGGGGCTCACCGTTCATCTCCCAGGCCAGCAGGACCTCCTCACGCATGGCCTGCTCCACGGAGAGGCTGCGTCCGTAGTCCTGCTCGACGCCGCCCTCGATCCCGTGATCCAGGCCGGTGAAGGCGATCTCCACCGCGTCG
>DASQQQ010000076.1:0-2017 GCA_035643355.1 Actinomycetota bacterium
CGAGGGCTACATCGGCGGCTTCGAGCCCGAGGGCGAGGGGATCCACCAGGCCTTCCGGGTCCGGCTGAAGTACGGGGCCAAGCGCGAGCGCACGATCACCGGCCTGCGTCGCATCTCCAAGCCGGGCCGGCGGGTGTACGCGCAGCGTCACGGGCTGCCCCGGGTGATGGGCGGCCTGGGGATCGCGCTGGTGTCCACCTCGCAGGGCGTCATGACGGACCGCGACGCCGCCCGCAAGGGCATCGGCGGCGAGGTCCTGGCCTACGTGTGGTGAGGGAGCAGAGGGAACAGGGATGAGCCGGATCGGGAAGCAGCCCATCGAGGTGCCGAGCGGGGTCGAGGTCACGCTGGGCGACGAGGCCCTGGTCACCGTGACCGGCCCGCGCGGGACGCTCTCGCGGCGCCTGCACCCGGAGATGCGCGTGGTCCGCGAGGACGACCATATCCGGGTCGAGCGCCCCTCCGAGGAGGGGTTCCACCGCAGCCTGCACGGCCTCACCCGCACCCTGATCGCGAACATGGTGGAGGGCGTGACCAAGGGCTACGAGAAGCGCCTGGCCATCGTGGGCGTGGGCTACCGGGCCGCCATGAAGGGGCGGGACCTGGAGCTCCAGGTCGGCTACTCGCACCCGGTGGTGGTGAGCTGCCCCGAGGGCATCGAGTTCGAGGTGCCCACCCCCACCTCCATCGTGGTGCGGGGCAACGACAAGGAGCAGGTCGGCGAGATCGCCGCCAACATCCGCAAGGTCCGCAAGCCCGAGCCCTACAAGGGCAAGGGGATCCGGTACGAGAACGAGTTCGTGCGCAAGAAGGCCGGCAAGGCCGCGAAGGGTGGTGCGGTCTGATGGAGACGAAGGTCAAACGGCTGGCTCGGGTCCGCCGCCACGCCCGCGTGCGCCGGAAGATCGCCGGCAGCGCGGCCCGCCCGCGCCTGGCCGTGTACCGCTCGAACCGGCACATCTACGCCCAGCTGATCGACGACGTGGCGGCGACCACCCTGGCTTCGGCCTCGGATCGTGAGGTCCAGGCCTCGGGCGACAAGACCGACGCGGCCAAGGCCGTGGGCGAGCTGATCGCGAAGCGGGCCAAGGAGGGCGGGATCGAGCGGGCGGTGTTCGACCGCGGCGGCCGTCTCTACCATGGACGCATCGCCGCGCTGGCCGATGCGGCTCGAGAGGAAGGACTTTCCATCTGATGCGACGGTACGACTCGTCCGACCAGCGGAGCATCTACGAGGAGCGGGTCATCGGGATCAACCGGGTGGCCAAGGTCGTCAAGGGCGGCCGGCGCTTCTCCTTCGCCGCGCTCGTGGTGGTGGGCGACGGCGCCGGGCGGGTGGGCGTGGGCTACGGCAAGGCCAAGGAGGTGCCCTCGGCCATCTCCAAGGGTGTGGAGGAGGCCAAGCGGAAGATGTTCGAGGTGCCGATGATGGGCACCTCGATCCCTCACCAGGTGGTGGGCCGCGACGGCGCCGGTGTGGTCCTGCTGAAGCCGGCCGCTCCGGGCACCGGCGTGATCGCCGGGGGGCCGGTCCGGGCCCTGGTGGAGTGCGCCGGGATCAAGGACATCCTGTCCAAGTCCATGGGCTCCTCGAACCCCATCAACATCGTCAAGGCGGCGGTGGAGGGGCTGCAGCAGCTCCGCCGCCCCGAGCACGTGGCCAAGCTGCGCGGTCGCGACGTCCACGAGGTGGCCCCCAAGCCCATGCTGGAGGCGGTGGAGGCCGCCGACGAGCGGCTGCAGGCCACGCGGGCCGCCAAGCTGGAGGAGGCCTACGCGGACCAGTCCTCGCAGGGGTCCTCGTACCGGGGTGGTCGGCGGTGAGCAGGCTGAGGATCACCCAGACCCGCAGCGTCATCGACCGGCCCCGGGACCAGAAGGACACGGTCCGCCGGCTCGGCCTGCACCGGATGCACCACTCGGTGCTCCAGGACGACCGACCCGAGATCCGCGGCATGATCGCCAAGGTGCAGCACCTGGTCCGGGTGGAGGAGGTCGCCGACGGCGGCGGGTCGGA
>DASQQQ010000077.1:0-3208 GCA_035643355.1 Actinomycetota bacterium
GGTCGTGGCTGTAGCGGACGGTGTTGGGCTCGAAATGCAGGGCCGCTCCGCCGGCAAGGTAGCTGTCCGGCGAGCGGTTCCGGGCCAGCAGGGCCAGCACGGACGCCTGAAGGGCCGTCAGGGGCATAGGGACCGTGCGACCCGCCAGGCCTCGCGGTCGCCGTGCTTCGTGAGCTGCTCGGCCACCCATTCGACATCGTCCAATCCGATCTCGAGGTCGGGCCGGTAGGACCAGAAGCAGGAGGTGTGGAAGCGGCGATAGGCACGACGCGCTTCCCGCACCGCCACCATCCTGCGGGCCGTCTCCGGATCCAGCGTCCGCCGGCTCTTCCTTCCCCCGGCGCGCCCGATGCGCGCGAGATACTCCCTCACCTTTTCGTCCATACTGAACGTTAGCCGCTTATGTTGACGCGGTCAATCGGCAGTCACGGCCGCCCGTGGTCGCATCGTGGGGTGGCCATCGGCGGCCATGACAAGACGCACCGACAACCTTCGTGGCGTGGCTGCGGCCGGTCGGCATGACATGAGTGACCCGGAAGCAGTTGCTGCAGGCCGGCCGGGGGCAAGGACGAGGCGCACGACCGGATAGGGGCGAAGCGAAACACGCCACCCTTCTCCCCGTCAGCTCGCCGCGGGACTTCTCCACAGGACCGGGCCGGCCCAGTCATCCCCGCCGGAGAACACCAGCGCTCTGCCGTCGATGACGACCGGGATGTTGCCACAGCCCTGCGACGGATTCGGCGCGACCCCCACGGCGGTGTAGTCGGGCCCCACGAGGACCTTGTCGAACCCGTTCCACCTTCGTTGATCCACAGCCGGTTGCGGTTGACCTCGTCGTCAACTCGCTTGCCCCAGACGGTCGTGTACAGGCCCGGCCCGCCGTCGCCGTCGTGGTCGAAGAAGATCGGGCGTCGGCCGCGACCGTACGAGTCCTTCACGCCCCAGGCCCCGGCGCCGTCGACGAACGTGCCGTCGGTCTGCTGGAGCCAGAGCTCGTTGGCGCGCTCCCCCTCGCCCTTCATCGTTCCGGTTTGACAGTAGAAGTCGATGAGCCCGTCGAGGTTCACATCGGCCGTGGCACACCCGTGGCGATCGTTGCTCTTCGGAAAGTGGAACGCTGAGCCGAACCAGCCGTCGGTCCGCTGGAGCCAGACTCCGCCCGGCTGCCGCCAGCCCTCGTGCGTGGTGACCAGGAGGTCGCTCATGCCGTCGCCGTCCATGTCCGCGGCCCTGGCATCCCAGGTGCCACCCCGGGAGAACAGCGGGTCGCCAGGATCGACAGGTGGGGGCTTGCCGGTCGCGGGCTCTTCGGGTGAGACGATGCTCCCGCGATCGGTGCACGCGGCGGACAGCACGAGCACCGCGAGGACGGCATATCGCGCCGTCCGCTGGCCATGGGCCATGGTCACCTTCTCATGGGGTGCCGGTGTGTACGTCGGCCCGCCGCGGGACCTCTCCACAGCACCGGGCCGGTCCTGCGCGGCCCGCCGGAGAACACCCGCACCATGCCGTCGAGGACGGTCGGGGGGTTGCCGCCGGCCTTCCAGCGGATGGGGAGCGAGGCGCCGCGGTCCTGCTTCTCCCTTATGCTGTCAGGATCATCTGCGTCAAGGCCCGAGCACCCGGTGCCCAGCCGGTTGGAATCACGTAAGGTACCTGGCTACCCCAACTTGGGGGCACGATCCCTCATCCCGATTCGCACCCGTTCGCATCCCTTCGCGCGGCGCCGGGGAAATGCCCGCGAACCACCGATGCGCCCCGCCTCAGTACCCCCGCGCCAGAATCCGCACCACCTCGTCCATGCCCGCCCGCACCGTCCCCGACGGAAGCCCCGATCCGTTGCTCAGGAGGCTGAAGACGATCTCCCGGCCGCTGTCGGCCACCAGGTAGCCGGTCAGCGAGTTGACGTTGGAGATGGTGCCGGTCTTGGCGTACAGGCGTCCCTGGAGCTCGGGGAAGCGGCTCTCCAGGGTGGAGTCCTCCTCGCCCGGCTCGGCCATGGCGGTGCGGTAGCCGGCGCCCCAGTCCTGCTCCCGGACCCAGCGGAGCAGGCGCACCAGCGCCCGGGGGGTCACCAGGTTGTAGGCCGACAGCCCCGAGCCGTCCCGGAGGCTCAGGTCCAGCGAGTCGACGCCCACCGTCTGCACCATGAAGTCCTCGACGGCCCGTAGACCCGGCCGCCACCCGGCCCGGGTCGAGTCGCTGATGCCCAGGGTGCGCACGAGCTGCTCGGTCATCCAGTTCTGGCTGGGCTCGAGGATGCCCTCGACCACTTCCAGGAGCGGGGGCGCCTCCAGGGCCGCCACCTCGCGGGCGCCGGCGCATGCGGGCACGCCTCCGCTGCGGCACCCGCCGCCCACGGGCTCGTCCTCGTCCCAGGCGACCGACCAGCCTCCCGCCACCGTGACGCCCCGCTCCTCCAGGGTCCGGTGGAGCGCGGCGGCCGCCTGCCGGACGGGGTCGCGCACGGACACCCGGGCGACCTCGGTCGAGTCCGCCGGGACACGCCCGGTCACGACCAGACGACGGCTCTCGGGGAGGTACGCCACGTCCAGGTCGCCAGCGCTGTCCGGGGACACCGTCTCCGCCCTGGACTCGACGAAGTCGGGCTCGCCCAGGGGCGTCCAGGTCACCGAGGCGGGCTCGCCCGGCACCGCGCCACCCTTCACCACGATGCTGGCCTCGCCCTCGGCCACGGCGAAGGCGCCCCCGGTGGCGGAGGACCGTCCCGGCAGATTCCCCACCATCCAGGTGCCCGCCACCGTGGTGGAGTCCCACGCGGAGGCGTCGACCACCAGCCCTCCCCGCACCACCCGGATGCCGTGGGCCAGCAGCGAGTCGGCCAGGGCTTCGAGGGGGGCCTCGTCCGACGGCCAGAACCGCTCCGACAGGGTGGGATCGCCGCTCGCCGCCAGCACCAGGTCGCCGTCCAGGACGCCGCCGTCCTCCATCGTTCCCGCAGCCCACAGGGCCGTGCGGAAGCGGTAGTCCGGGCCGAGCCGCTCCAGGGCCGCGGTGGTGACCAGGAGCTTCATGTTGGAGGCCGGGACGAACTTCCGGGCGGAGGCCCTCTCCTGCAGGATGCGGCCGCTGGCCGCGTCCACGGCCAGGAGGCCCCAGTGCACCTGGTCGAGCGGGGCCGCCGCCAGCACCCGGGCGATGGCCTCGCCCGGCGGAGGGGCGCCGCCCCGGGCCGTGGCACAGGCGG
>DASQQQ010000078.1:0-4826 GCA_035643355.1 Actinomycetota bacterium
AGCTGCTTGACGGCCTGGGCGCACGTGATCATCTGGCGGTCTCCTTGTCGAGCAGCCCGGTACGCTCGGCGTAGTCCCACAACGCCCGCTCGAACGCCTTCCGCCCCCGGTGCAGCTGGGCGAGCACGGTCCCCAGTGGGAGCCCAAGGCTCCGGGCCACGTACTTGGTTGGATGGCCCTCGATGTACCGCAGCACGAGGGCGCCACGGTAGTGGGGGGGCAGGGTGGCCAGGACCCGGTGCACGTCCTCGGCCTCGAACAACCCCAGGAAGTCCTGGTGCAGCGCGTCGGAGTACGGAAAGGGGTCCTCCTCGGCGATCTGCCGGTACAGGGAGAACTCGTCGAGGCCGTCGAGGCTCACCTCGGGCACCTGCCGGGCGTCCTTCCGCAGCCGGTCGCGGTAGGCGTTCACGAGGATGGAGCTGAACCACCCCGGCGCGGCCTTCGGGGACCGCAGCGTGCCGTAGGACCGGAACGCCCGCATCAGCCCCTCCTGCACAAGGTCCTCGGGGTCATCGGCCCCCAGGCGCTGGGCCAGCCCATACAGGCGCGGGAGTTGCTCCCTGGCGACCTCCTGGAAGGGCCGCCGACCTTCGGGCTCCCCGCCGGCCCGGACCGGATCCTGGTGCGATCGCCGCTTCTTCCGCTCATCCGTCGTCGCCTTGCCCACCCCCTCGTCCACCACGCCGTCTTCTTTCAAGACGACCGCCGAAGCCCGCCTATTGCATGTACTTGGGAAAAGCAATGGTTCTGCGCCGGCTGCCGGCTTCCAGCGGCGACCGACAGCCTATGCACCAGGACGCTGGCTCCAAAGATCCAGGGTCGGGCCTCCAGCCACGGGGTCCGCTCGACCATTCGGTGGAGGGCGAAGTCTCCGGCGTAGGCGATCGCACCGAACAGGATCCAGACCGCAAGGTAGCCGGCGACGAGCAAGGCAACGAGCCGGGCGCGGTGGGGCCGCCCACGCACCAGCGAGTGGAACAGGCCGACCAAGGGGAGGCTGGTGGGGAGCATCATGGCCACCGTCATTAGCGTCCAGCCCGGCACGAGCGCGAGCGCAAGGGCCGCGCCCTCCGAGGTGCCCCGCTCGCCGGCCTCTGCGAGGAGCTCGTGGGACAGGAGACGACCGTACGGGGATCGTCCCCAGGCCCACAGCACGACCCAGGCCAGCGCCACGAGGGCGCCGAGCACCGCGATCAGGAGCCTGCGATCCTGGGCCAGCTTGCGGTCGTCTGCGTCGAGCCACATGCGTCGTTCCTCCGGCTGGGGCCGCCCTCCCGCGGGACGGGTTCGGTCCGCGGGAGGGACGCGCCGCGCCCAGATTCAGCCGCCCCGAATTTGAAGGTTCCCTGGACGGCGTTGTGGTTCTGGAGGTCGATGTCGAACCCGTGGTCGCGGCGGGCGGGCCTGGGGCGATCAGCTCCGTGGTCTGATGTTCTGGTTCATACGGAACAGGTTGGTCGGGTCATAGGCGCTCTTGACCTCGACGAGGCGCTGGTAGTTGTCACGGTAGCTGGCCGTGACCCGCTCCTGCCCCTCCTCCATGAGGAAGTTGACGTAGGCGCCGCCGGCCGAGTGCGCGCTGAGGGCGCTGTGGTAGTCGCGGACCCAGGCGACGTTGGCGGGGGTGTCCCCAGGGTCGGGGTACATCGCGGCGATGACGGTCGCGAAGCGGGCATCCCGGTAGCTGAAGGCGGTGTCCCCAGGAGCCACCCGCCCGGCGGCGCCGTCGATCGGGTACAGGTGCACCGCCGAGGAGACGTGAGGGACGCGCGGCCCGTAGGTCAGGTGGACGTCGATCACCTCGTCGCTGAGCTCCTTGACGAACTCGGCCTTCCAGTAGTGCTGCAGGCCCGGCGGGAACAGCGCATCGAACGCGCCCTGCAGCGCCGGGTAGGGGATGGGACCCAGGTGGTGCCCCACTGGCGGGCCGAAGTCCAGCAGCGGCCGGACGACCTCCCGCCCCGTGTCGTGGTCGCCCGCGTAGCAGGCCACGATCAGGCACATCGGCTCGCCGTGCCGCTCGGCGGGCAGGAACGGCAGCGGCGGCGCCAGGTGGAACCCGAAGAACGCTCCCAGCTCCTCGGGCGCGTTCCTGATGAAATCGCGGTAGAACCGGAGCGCCCCGCGCGCGACGCCGATCTCGTAGAACACCGGGCCGCCGATCACCGTGCCGACCGGGTGGAGCTGGAACTCGAAGGAGGTCACCACGCCGAAGTTGCCGCCGCCGCCGCGCAGCGCCCAGAACAGGTCCGGGTGCTGCGTCTGGCTGGCGGCCAGGAAGCGGCCGTCGGCGGTGACCACGTCGGCCGACAGCAGGTTGTCGCAGGACAGGCCGTGCGCCCGGGCGAGGTGGCCGATGCCGCCGCCCAGGGTGAGCCCGGCGACGCCGGTGGTGGACACCATCCCGCCGGTGGTGGCCAGGCCAAAGCCGTGGGCGGCGTGGTCGAGGTCGCCCCAGGTGGCGCCGCCCTCCACGCGGGCGGTACGACGCTCGGGGTCGACCCGCACCCCACGCATGGCGGACAGGTCGATGACCAGGCCGCCGTCGTTGGTGGCGAAGCCGTTGACGTTGTGGCTGCCGCCGCGGACCGAGACGAGCAGGTCCTGCTCGCGGGCAGCGTCGACCGCGGCGATGACGTCGGCGGCGTCGGCGCAGCGGGCGATCGCCGCGGGGTGCCGGTCGATCATGCCGTTGTGGACCGCTCTGGCGGCGTCGTAGCCGTCGCTGGACGGCTCGATCAGCTCGCCGCGCAGGCGCTCACGCAGCCAGGTCCGGCCGGCATCCGTCAATTCAGACGTAGTTGTCGTCATGGTGACCCCCTTTGGGATGAAGTGGCACGATCCAGTCGAAGTGGCGGCTACGAGACGGGGGTGGCCGCAACGACCACCGGCTCAGCAGCGGCCGGGGCGGTGAGCGAGTCGACCGTCGGCGTGAAGTAGTGGCCACGCTCGCAGCGCGTCTTCACGTGCTCAACGGGACCCTGGCTGGAGGCGAACGTCCAGCGGTCGACGATCTCGGCAGGCGCCCGGCAACTGGGGTCCGGGCATGGGATGAGGTCGGGCATCGCCGTGCTCCCCCCGTGGTCATGCTCGGAGTGCTGTGGAGCTCCGGAACCGCTGTCCAGGTTGTAGCCCATCGCTTGCTCCTTTCTACTCGACTACGTCCAGGGTCGCGTCGAAGTGCTGCTCGGCCGGCGGCAAGCAGACGGCCTCGGTACAGCCCTGGTACCTCACTCGTCCGGAGAGGGGCCTGGCTCCCGGCCAGGCATGGGTGTGGACCTGGATCGGCGCCGTGAGCGCGACGGTCCCCCGGTACACGCGGAGCACGGCCGGGCTCCACTTGCACGTCCGCTCCTCGTCTGGCGGGTAGATGACTGCCCGGACGGTCATGTCTTCCGGCGGCTCGATCAGCAGCTCCGTGGGGATCAGGAAGGGCTCGCTTGGCTTGTGCGGCTCGATGTGGCAACCCTGGGGGATGCCGACCTCCACGATCAGCGTCCCTCGCCGGCCGGTGGCCAGCCGCTCCGGCTCGACCCGGGCCCGAAGCGAGAGCCCGCTGGCCAGGCCCATCGCGCGCTCAGTCACGGCCCTCACCCAAGAACTCGTCGAGGAACGCGCGGACGTGGGCGGCCCTTGGGTCGAACCGCTCCATGTTCAGGAAGTCGCGGTAGACGACCACGCCATCGGTATCGAGGATGAAGTGGGCGTTGATGATGGCGACCTCGGGGGGCAGCCCCTCCTTGATCGGGGCGAAGCGCATCGAGACCTCGCCCCCGTCGTCGAGCAGGACCGGGAAGGTCCACTCGTAGCGCTCGACGAAGGGCCGCATGACTGCTGCGTGCTCCTTCACGTCGATGCAGATGACCTGGAGCCCCCGCTCCCGGTAGCGCTGCCAGCTCTCCTGCTCGAGGTGGGGAGCCCCGGCGCCACAGTCCGGACACCAGGTGGCGGTGAAGAAGATCAGGACCGGTCTGCCGCGGTAGTCGGGAAGGCGCGCCATCCCGCCGTCCAGCGTGGGGAGCTCGAAGTCGGGGACCTCCGCTCCGAGGTCGTAGGACCCCACCAGGGTCGCCGCCCCGGCTTGGCCGCTCATTCGGTGTCCTCCTCTGCCCTCAAGCGTCTGCTTCAACGGTTCCGACGCCCATACAGACGCCCCAGGGTCTGGAGGCATTGCATGTTCCAGCCAATGCAATAATTTCGTCGCTGCCGACGTCCTGAGTTTCCCCCGGCTTTCTCGGAGGCTTCTGAACCTGGTCCACTGGACCAAAGGAGGAAGCTTCGATGGTGGCACCACGCAAGTACCCGGTGGAGTTGCAGGAGCGAGCAGTGCGGCTGTGGCGCTCCGAGCAGTCCCGCCGCCCGATCGCGCACCTGGCCCGCGAGCTGGGCGTGCACCCGGAGGCCCTACGCAACTGGATCCGCCAGGAGGAGACCATCACCACGCTAGCGGTGAAACCGCGGCACGCCCGTGGGCGCCCGCACTTCTCCGAACCGGGTCAGTCCCCGGCCGGGGCCTGGGCGACGCAACCTACTGCACGAGGCGACCGGAGCCCCTCAAGCCGTTGTCGTTCCGCCAGGCCCACGACACGGGAGACTCTACTGACCGTGACCATCCGATCGGTGGAGCCGGTGTCCCCAACAACCCACTGCAAGTCTTACTAGCCGTAGCCGAGCATCCGGCGGGGGACTGTCAAGCGAACGGTGTAACTGGTGTGGATAGGGCTACTTCCTTCCCTTGCTGACGCGGCCGTCGAAGGTGATGTCGAAGGCGTTGAGGGCGGCCTTCCACCGGTTGGTCCACCGCCGGCGGCCCCGGCCGGTCG
>DASQQQ010000079.1:0-4615 GCA_035643355.1 Actinomycetota bacterium
GACCCGGTGGAAGAGGTGAAGGTGGGGACCTGGATCCTGCAGTCCCTGGGGCTGCGCAAGCGCGGGCTGGACCTGGTGGCCTGCCCCTCGTGCGGGCGGGCCGAGGTCGACGTCCTGGGTCTCACCAAGCAGGTGCACGAGGAGCTGGAGCGGCGCGGCATCAAGACCCCGATCCGGGTGGCCGTCATGGGCTGCGTGGTGAACGGGCCCGGCGAGGCCCGCGAGGCCGACCTGGGCATCGCGGCCGGCAAGGGCCAGGGCTTCCTGATCGTGAACGGCGAGGTGAAGGGCAAGGTCCCCGAGGAACGCTTCGTCGAGGTCCTGGTGGAGGAGGCCGAGCGCATCGCCGCCGAGAAGGCCGCCGCCGAGAAGGCCACGGCCGAGAAGGCCACCGCCGGGTCCGCCGGCGTCGGCTAGCGCCGGCGCGTCAGGGCCAGGAAGTTCTCCACGATCCTGGGACCTTCCGGGGTGAGGATCGACTCCGGGTGGAACTGCACCCCGAACCGCGGGAGCTCACGGTGCTGCGCGGCCATCACCAGCCCGTCCTCGGTCCAGGCGGTGAGGCGCAGTTCGGCCGGGAGATCCTCGCGCAGCACCACCAGCGAGTGGTACCGAGCGGCCTCGAAGGGATCGGCCACCCCCTCCAGGATCCCCTGGCCCTCGTGGAACACCAGCGAGGCCTTCCCGTGCATCGGCGCCGCCCGATCGATCCTGGCCCCGCAGGCCAGGCCGATGGCCTGGTGCCCCAGGCAGACCCCCAGCACCGGCGTCTGCTCGGGGAGCAGCCGCAGCAGGTCGGGGAAGCAGCCGGCGTCCTCCGGTCGGCCCGGCCCCGGCGAGAGGATCACGCCCTCGGGACGCCGCTGCACCAGCGCGGCCGCCGGCTCGGCGTCGCTCTTCGTGACCTCCGTGGCGTAGCCGAGGGCCTCCACCAGCTGCACCAGGTTGTAGGTGAACGAGTCGTAGTGGTCCACCACCAGGATCACCGCGGGACCTCCTCACCCTCCGCGCCGCCGGCCACCGCCGGCAGCAGTGCGGCGGCCTTGGCCTTGGTTTCCCGCAGCTCGGTCTCGGGGTCCGAGTCCGCCACCACCCCGGCCCCGGTCTGCACGTGGGCCAGCCCGTCGGCCACCACCGCGGTCCGGATCGTGATGCAGAAGTCCAGGTCCCCGGCGAAGGTCCGGTACCCCACGGCGCCCGCGTAGGGCCCCCGCGCCGTGGGCTCCGCCTCCGAGATCAGCTCCATGGCCCGGCGCTTCGGCGCGCCGGTCACGGTCCCGGCGGGGAAGGTCACCGCCAGGGCGTCGAACGGGTCCAGCCCCTCCTCCAGCTCCCCTTCCACCGTGCTGACGATGTGCATCACCTTCGAGAACCGCTCGACCACCATGAGCTCGGTGGGGCGGACCGTGCCCGGGCGGCACACCCGACCCAGGTCGTTCCGGGCCAGGTCCACCAGCATCGCGTGCTCGGCCTGCTCCTTGGGGTCGGCCAGGAGCTCGTGCTCCAGCAGGCGGTCCCGGACCTCGGTCCGCCCCCGGGGCCGCGTGCCGGCGATGGGGCGGGTCCAGACCCGGCGGCCCTCCACCCGCACCAGCGGCTCGGGGGAGGAGCCGGCCAGCTCCATGCCGAGCATCCGGACGAAGAACATGTAGGGCGCCGGATTCGAGACGCGCAGCCGCCGGTAGATCGGGTAGCCACCGTGGGAGGCGGGGAAGGACACGCGGCGCGAGGGCACCGCCTGGTAGATGTCGCCGGCCAGGATGTGCTCCTGGAACGAGGCCACGATCTGCCGGTAGCGCCGGTCGGGCATGTTGGCCCGGCCGTGGGCGGCCGGTGGGGCCACGCCCTCCCGGTACGGCTCGGGGGGCGGCGGGGACGCCGTGCGGACCGTGGCCGCGAGCTCCTCGAGGGCGGCGACCCCCGCCTCGTACCCGCCCGCCGGCACGTGCGCGACCAGCAGCAGCCGTTGGCGCCAGTGGTCGAAGACCACCGCCCGATCGACCACCAGCAGGCCGATCGGGGGGCAGGGCGCTCGGGTGCCGTCCGGGGTGGGGTGGCCGTCCAGGAGCCCGGCGGCCTCGTACGCCAGGTAGCCCATGAGGCCACCGGTGAGCGAGGGCAAGGAGGGCAGCCGCGGCGCGGACAGGGAGGTGGCGATGGCCCGGAGCGCCTGGCGCGCCGGCGTCCCCGAGGGCGGGACCCGCAGCGGCAGCCCCTCCCGGCGGACCTCCTCCACCCTGACCCCGGCGGGGTCGGCGATCACCACCGCGGCCGGGTCCCCGGCGGCGAAGGAGTACCGGCCCCACCGCTCCGATCGCTCCACGCTCTCGAGCAGGACCCCGGGCCCCTCGGCCGACAGCGCGGGGAACAGGCCCACCGGGGTGGAGACGTCGGCCAGCAGCTCGGTCCACATCGGGACCAGGGGCCAGCTCCGCTCCAGGGAGCGGAACGTCTCGCGGTCGGGTCGAACCTGCAACCGGACCTCCTGCGGACATCACAAGGCCCCGGGTCCTGGCCCGGGGCCGTTGGCGGGATCGCCGCGGTGGTGCTCAGGCGCGCGCCGGCTCCGGGCTCCTCGAGCCCCGGGGCCAGGACCAGCCGCACGCACCGCGCCTCATGGTCCGCCGATTGTCGGGCCTCGGGCCCGCCCCCGTCAACGCCGTGGACGTCGTTGCCCGTTTCCGATACGGTCTGGCCGGCATCGGCCCGCCGCCCAGGAGAACCAACCATGCATCGACGCTGGCCCCTCCGCATGATCCCGGCGGCGACCCTGGCGGTGGTGGCGATGCTGGCGCCGCAGCCGGCGCTGGCCGCCCAGGGCCGGGCCGACGGACCGCGGGCACGCTCCTTCGAACGGTCGCCCTCGATCCTGCCCGGGGTCCATCCGCTCCCGGGCTCGGCGGGCTCGGACCGCGAGGGGCCGGTGGAGCGGTCCGGCGCAGCCACCGCCCTCGCCCCGGTCTCGCAGTTCCACTTCGACGCGGTGCCTCGGATCGGACCGAACTGGCCGGCCGACCCGTCCGGGGGCATGGGGGAGCACTGGTTCTTCACCGCCGGCAACACCTCCTACGCCCTGTTCGATCTGGGCGGGGCGCCGAAGGTCGGTCCCGCCCCCTTCGACACGCTGTTCGACTATCCGGCCCGGACCCAGGTGTACGACCCCAAGGTGGTCTACGACCCGTACGGGCAGACCTTCGTGCTGGTCTACCTGGCGGTGAACGACGGGCTCCGGCGCTCCTGGATCCAGCTCGTCACGATCCCGGACACCCCCGACGCCGAGGACGTCGGCACCTGGTGCACCCGGCGGATCAACGGCGACCAGGTGGCCGGCAACGGACGGCAGTGGGCCGACTACCCGGGGCTGGGCTTCGACGCCGACCGGGTGGTGGTCAGCACGAACCAGTTCGACTTCGGCCGGTTCAGGTTCCGCTACGCGCAGATCCTGTCCTTCCCCAAGGCCGGCCTGTACGACTGCGACGCCTCCGCCTTGCCCGACGTCTTCGCGCGCTCGAACACGCGGAACCCGGACGGGACCCAGGCCTTCACGATCCAGCCGGCCACCACGGCCGGCGGTCCCACCGCCAGGCAGCTGTTCCTGTCCTACGAGCGGGGGCGCGACACCTCCGCGCTGGTGGTATGGGCGCTGAAGGAGCGGGCCTCGGGGTTGACGCTGCAGCGGGCGGCGATCCCCGTGGGCCGCGTCGCGATCTCGCCCTACGGGACGCAGGGGGGCGGCGGCCTCAAGCGCTCCAACACCTGGTGGGACCCGGGGGATCTCCGCCTGATCAACGCCTTCTACGACCCGGAGCGCAACCGCCTGTACGCGGCCCACACCATCTACCGGGACGTGAAGCCGGACGCTCTGCGCGCCGGCTACGGGGAGGCCGCGATCCGCTGGTACGAGGTGGTGCCCAAGGGCCGGATCAAGGCCTCGAGCATCACCCGCAGGGGCACCGTGGGTCGGGCCGAGACCGACGCCGGGTGGCCGGTGGTGGCCACCGACGGCGAGGGGAACATCTGGATCACCTACAGCCGGGCCAGCGCTCCTCGGCACGAGTTCCTCTCGGCCTGGGCGGCCGAAATCCGGCCCGGGTCGAGGCGGGCCACGGTCCAGCTCCTGGCCGCGGGCCAGGCGCGGTTCGAGGCCACCCCAGGACCGGAGCGTTGGGGCGACTTCAACGGGATCGCCCGCGACCCCACCGATCCCAGCCGGATCGTCATGGTGAACCAGTACGCGAAGAGCGACGGTTCGCCTCCCACCCGGGACTGGCAGGAGACGGTCGACGTGGTCGTTGACGGCGGCTGATCCGGGCCGGCCGGGCGGCGCCGGGGCGGTATCCTGTGTGCCCCATGAGGCTGTCCCAGCTGTTCGCCCCCACCCTGCGCGAGGACCCCGCCGAGGCCGAGATCGCCTCGCACCGCTTGCTGCTGCGGGCCGCGTTCATCCGGCAGGTCGCGGCCGGCGTGTACACCACGCTGCCGCTCGGGCTGCGGAGCATGCGGAAGATCGAGCGGGTGGTGCGCGAGGAGATGGATGCCTCGGGCGCCCAGGAGATCCGGATGCCGATCGTGCTGCCGTCGGAGCCCTGGCGGGCCACCGGCCGGTGGGACCTGT
>DASQQQ010000080.1:0-3298 GCA_035643355.1 Actinomycetota bacterium
GCAGTGAAGTCCCAGAGAAGAAGCATGGCTCCCGAGGGTCCCTTTCCTTGTCGTGACGTGCCCCCGTGGGGGCCTGCTGTCACAGCAAGTATCGGCGCCGAGGCGGGCGCATACATGGGGCGATCGGATCATTGCCGGACACGCGAAGAGGGGCGGGCTCGGGAGCCCGCCCCTCTCGGGGAGAATCTACGGTCGTCTGATCAGGCGCCGTTGATGGAGCCGCCGACCGAGCTGAACTTGGACGAGGCGGCCCGGCCCAGGAAGGCGATGGCCACGATGCAGACCACGGCGATCAGGGCGACGAGGAGGGCGTACTCGACCAGCGAGGCACCCCGCTCATCCTGACCGAAACGGGCCCGGATGTAGTTTGCAGTGAAGTCCCAGAGAAGAAGCATGGCTCCCGAGGGTCCCTTTCCTTGTCACGACGTGCCCCCGGTGGGGGCCTGCTGTCGTTGGAAGTATCGGTGTGACCGGTGCCGGTCTCCATGGGGCGTTCGGCTCATTTCCGGCCACACCCGGTGGCGGGAGCTCAATCCAGCCGGATGATGCCCATGCGGACGGCCCGCACGACCGCCTGGGTGCGATCGCGGGCGTCGAGCTTCTGGTAGATCGACGCCAGGTGGTTCTTCACGGTCTTCTGGCTGATGTAGAGCTGCTTGGCCACCTCGGCGGGGGAGAGGCCGTCGGCGATCGCCTGGAGGACCTCCTCCTCACGTTTGGTGATGATCTCCTGCCGGGCCGGCTCCTCCCGGGCCTCCTCCTGGGCGAGCTTGCGGACCTCGTTCAGCATCGTGGCCGCCAGGTCGGGTGACAGCACGGTCTCGCCGCTGGCCGCCAGCCGGATGGCGTCGGTGACCTCCTCGATGGAGCAGTCCTTGGTGAGGTAGCCGGACGCGCCCGCCCGGATGGCCTGGGCCACCACCTCGGCGTCGGCGTGCATGGTGAGCATGACGATCCGAACGTCTGGTGCCCGCTCGCGGATCTGCCGGGTGGCCTCCACTCCGTCGAGCACGGGCATGGTGACGTCCATCAGCACCACCGCGGGCTGGAGCTCCTGGGCGGCGGTGAGCGCCTCCTCGCCGTCGCCCGCCTCCCCGACCACGTCGAAGCCCTGCTCCTCGAGCGAGCGCCGCAGCCCCTCGCGGAGCATGCGGTGGTCGTCGGCGAGGAGAACGCGGATGCTCATACCCGTCGGAGGGTGCAGCGCACGGTGGTGCCCTGCCCCGGTTCCGAATCGACGTCGAGCGACGCGCCGACGCTCGCCGCCCGCTCTCTCATCCCCAGCATCCCGTAGGAGTCCATGCGGCCCGCTTTCCCTCTCTCGAAGCCCCTGCCGTTGTCCGCCACGACGAGCTCGGCCTTCTTGGCGTCGCACCGCCAGGACACCCGGATGATAGAGGCGTCGGCGTGCCGTTCCGCGTTGGTGACCGCCTCCTGGGCGACCCGCCACATCTCCCGCTCCTGGGGGAGAGGCAGCCGGGCCTTCGCCTGGTAACTGGTGAGGACCTCGATCTCGGTCCGGGCCTGCACCCGGTCGAGGAACTGCCCGAGGATCGTGGGGAGATCGTCGGTCTCGGACACGTCGGTGCGCAGGTCGTAGAGCGTCTCCCGCACGTCGCCGACGACCGTGCGCAGGTCGTCGCGGAGCTGGCCCAGGTTCTCCTTGGCCTCCTCGCTCTCGGCGTGGCGCTGCAGCCGCTCGAGCTCGAAGGTCAGGTAGGCGAGCGACTGGCCCACCCGGTCGTGCAGGTCGCGGGCGATGCGCGTCCGCTCCTCGTCGGCGCTCACCGTACGCAGCCGCTGGAACCAGCGGGCGTTGTCGATGGCGAGCCCGACCGGTTCCACGAAGCCGTTGAACACGTCGATGTCGTGGGTGTTGAAGTGCTCGACCTCGTCGTGCTCCACCGCCAGCACCCCGACCAGCGCCCCGCGGGCGGTGAGGGGGGCGTAGATACCCGACCGCGACCGGATGGACATGCCCCGACCGCTGGGTACCTGGAGGTCCTCGATCGTGACGGCGGCCCGCCCCCTGGTGGCGTCGGCGACCGGCGGGGGCAGCAGGTCGGCTTCCAGTACGGGGGGCAGCCTGGTGCCCTGCTGGCGGGCGACCAGCCAGCGGGTCGAGGTCTCGTCGGGGAGGAAGATGGCCAGCGCGGTGGCGTCGACCAGCGTGCGGAGCCGGCCCAGGCTGGACTCGAGCACCTCCTCCAGGTCGAGCGACGCCGGCAGCGCCTGGGCGAGGCGGTGCAGCGAGTACAGCAGGTTGTTGGCCTCGGTGAGCCGGCCCAGCCGGTCGAGCGCCAGCAGGTGGCGTTCCTCGGCCTCGCCCCAGAAGCGGCGGGAGTACCCGGCGACCGCGGCCACCATCAGCAGCTCGACCGTCCACTGCACCGACTCCCGTAGGGCGACGCGGGTGGGGATGTCGAGCACCACGTGGTACGGCACCGCGACGGCCAGCGCCGACGCCCCGCCCACCAGGAAGGCCAGGTTGAAGCCCCGGGCGAACCCGGCGACGGTGATCGCGGTGAGCAGGGAGAAGACGTAGGGCGAAGCCCAGTACCCCGTGCCCGCGACGACCAGCGTGTGCACGCCCACCTCGAGCAGCACGGCGAGGAACGCGCCGGTCTCGTCGGTGAAGCGGATCGGCCGGAAGCTCCGCCAGGTGGCGTAGGCGACGAGCACCAGCCCGCCCACGAGGTACTCGACCTCGTCGCCCTTGGGCAGCGGCAGGGCCAGGGCGGCGCCGACGCCGATCGTGAGCCAGCGGATGGCGAGGATGGGCGGCCGGAACAGGGCCGCCCGGTCGCCCGCCTCGCCGGCTAGAGCGCGCCGCTTATCTCGACGGCGGCCGGCCCGAGGATCACGATCATGATCACCGGGAAGATGAAGATCACCAGCGGGAACAGGATCTTCACCGGCAGCTTGCCGGCCTTCTCCCGGGCCCATTGCCGGCGCCGCAGCCGCATCTCCGCGGCCTGGGTCTTCAGCACCCGGCCCACGGGGATGCCCAGGGCGTCCGCCTGCGTGAGAGTCAGAACGAAGTTCGATAGTTCAGGTACCTCGGTCCGTCGCTTGAGGTTCTGAAGGGCCTCCCGCCGGGAGAGCCCCAACTCCATCTCCTTCAGCGTACGGGAGAACTCCTCGGCGAGCGGGGAGTCGAAGTGCTGGCACACCACCTGCATCGCTCCCTCGAAGCCGCTGCCGGCCTCCACCGAGATGGCCAGCAGGTCGAGCGTATCGGGTAGGTCCCGGCGGATGGCGTCCTTGCGCTCCTCGACCTTGCGCTTGAGCCACGACT
>DASQQQ010000081.1:0-14410 GCA_035643355.1 Actinomycetota bacterium
CCGCGGCGGGGGCCTGTGAGCGCCGTGCTCGGGTCGAAGGGGTGCGGGGCAAGAACCTCACGCCGTTCCTGCTCCGATGCCTGTCCGAGCGGACGGACGGCCGCAGCCTGGAGGCCAACCTGGCCCTGCTGGAGTCCAACGCGGCGCTCGCGGCCGAGGTCGCGGTGGCCCTGGCCGAGGAGCGCTCCCTCACCTGAGCCAGGTCTTGCCGATCGCCTTCGAGAAGTTCCACGCGTAGCGAAGGGACTTCGGCTTCTTGGAGACCCCACCTCGACGGGTGAGGAAGGTGACCGGCACCTCCACGATCCGCGCGTGGTGACGCAGGGCCTCGATCGTGACCTCCGAGGTCCAGAACTGGTCCTGCTCCAACAGGAGTTTTCGGAGGGTCTCGGCGCTCGTGGCTCGGTACCCGCTGGAGATGTCGGTGACCCGTTGCCCGGTGAGGATCGTGACCAGCCAGGAGAAGAAATGCACCCCCAGGTGGCGGATCAGGGCTCCGCGCTCGAAGTCCCCCAGCATGCGGGACCCGTTCACGTGGTCGGCGGTGCCCTCGATGATGGGCTTCACCAGGGTGGGCAGCTCCTCGGGCTGGTGCTGGCCGTCGGCGTCGATCGATACCACGATGTCGGCTCCCAGCTTCAGCGCGAGGTCGTACCCCACGCGGAGGGCCAGACCGCCGCCCCGTCGGATCGGCAGGCGGGCGGTGAGCGCCCCGGCCGTACGAGCCGCCCCGGCGGTGCCGTCGTCCGAGCAGTCGTCGATCACGATGGGGATCACCCGGTACCCCTCGATCTCATCGGGCATGGCGTGGATCACCGCCGGCACGTTCTCGGCCTCGTTGAAGGCGGGGGACAGGACCACGATCCGGGGACCGGGAGGCAGCGCGTGGGCCTGCTCCCAGTCGAACGTGCTCTGCCCCAGGGACTCCACCAGCAGCCGGATGCTCCGCTCGCTCGAGTCCACCGCCCCCTGCATCCGGAGCAGCAGACCGGCCATGATGATCACCGCGATCAACAGCACGGCCGTGAGCCGGCGCCCGCTCCCCGGCCGGAAGTTCAAGATGTCGAACACGGGGTTGAACAGGTTCGGGGCGATGGCCAGCAGGACCACCCCCACCGAGATCAGCGCCGTGACGATCAGCGTCAGTCGGCTGACCTGCCGACGCTGGTGACCGACCACGGCGCCGCCGAACAGCACCACCGCCGCCAGGGCTCCGATGATCCGTAGGACGATCATGCTCGGCGGCTCCTCCCCGCTCCGGTGCGCCCTAGGTGGCGGTCGGTTCGTGCAGCGGGGCCCGCCACCGCGTGCGCGGCATGATGTGGTCCAGGATCACCCGGTCCTTCAGCCGCTCGATCGCGGCGATCTCCGACTCGATCAGGGTCTCCGAGAGCAGGTGCGGCTCCAGGCCCAGGTCCAGCAGCTTCGTGTGCTTGGCGTTGTAGTAGTGCTCCTCGGCCTCCACCCGGGGGTTCTCGACGTGATCGATCCCGACCCGGAGCCCGTGGTGCTGGCCGGCCTCCACCACCTTGTGCGCGAGCTCCATGATGGAGAACTGCTCGGTGAACTGGTTGAACACCCGGTACTCGCCCTCGGCGGGCGGATTCTCCACCGCCAGCTCCACGCACCGGAGGGTGTCCACGATGTTGAGGTACCCGCGCGTCTGTCCGCCCTTGCCGTAGGCGGTCAGGGGGTGCCCGATCACCGCCTGCAGGCAGAAACGGTTCAGCGCGGTCCCGAACACCTCGTCGTAGTCGAACCGGGTCACCAGGCGGGGGTCGAGCTTGGTTTCCTCGGTCTCGATGCCGTACACGACGCCCTGGTTCAGGTCGGTCGAGCGCAGGCCCCAGACGCGACAGGCGAAATGGATGTTGTGGGAATCATGGACCTTCGTGAGGTGGTAGAAGCTGCCGGGCATCTTCGGGTAGGGGAGCGTGTCCGATCGCCCGTTGTGGTCGATCGTGATGAAGCCTTCCTCGATGTCGATGTTCGGCGTGCCGTACTCGCCCATGGTCCCGAGCTTCACCAGGTGGGCGTTCGGGGCGTACTCGGCCATCGCGTAGAGCACGTTCAAGGTGCCCATCACGTTGTTGGTCTGGGTGAAGACCGTGTGCTCGCGGTCGATCATCGAGTACGGTGCCGAGGGCATCTCGCCGTAGTGGACGATGGCCTCCGGCTCGAACTCCCGGAAGACACGCTCGACGGTCTCCCAGTCCAGCAGGTCCCCCTCGGTGACGCCGATCTCCAGCCCGGTCGCGTCCTTCCAGGCGGCGGCACGAGCCGGCAGGTCCTCGAGGATCGGGGTGAGTGAGTCGGTGCCGGCCTCATCGTGCGCTCGACGCCGGAGGTAGTTGTCCACGGCATGGACCTGGTGGCCGCGCCGAGAGAAGTACATCGACGTCGACCACCCCAGGTATCCGTCGCCGCCCAGGATCAGGATGCGCAATGGAGTCCCTTTCGTCTCACCGTGGGACGGGGAGGTATCGTACCCGACATCGCCGCGGTTCCCCTGTCGGGACCAGCGCCGCGCGAGGAGGACGGGATCCAGCCCGCCGCGGCCGTGACCAGCACCAGGACGATGCCGGGCGCCCCGCCGAGATCCAGGCCGAGCGAGCCACCCACCACGCCGACCAGCACGAGCGCGGCGAGTCCGAGCCCGGGTGAGAGTGCGACCCGCGCGATGTCGAACGAGCGCCCGCGCAGGACGCGGGACCATCCGATGCCGACGCCGAAGAGAAGGACGAGGACGAACGCGGCGTCCATGATCCTGGTCGCATCGCTCGGGCTCGGGAACGGTGCCGGTCGGATCGGACCGGTCGGTGGCGGTCCCTCGACCAGGGTGACGCCGGGGGCGATCGGCACGCCGGGACCGGTATCGGACACCGGTCGACCGAACGAGGCCAGGGCCAGGATGATCGGGTGCTGTTCGAGGAGCGGACGGACCTCCCGGAAGGTCGCTTCGGAGGCTGCGGTGATGGAGTTGCCCTCGCGGATCGTGGGGTGACCCTCGAGCAGGTCCGCCGAGCGCCCCACGAACAGATGCGGTCTGGCGATCTGATCCGTGGGCAGCAGGCTCCGCAGCACCGGATCCTGCTTCACGCGGCTCGGTCCGCTCACCACGACGATCGCGGGGCGATCCGGGAACCGCTCGAGGTACTGACCGACCGCGGCGGCTTCCGAGGCCTGCCGGATGGTGAACGCTGGCGCTCGCTGCTCCCAGGCATGCCATCCGGGAAGGATCAGACCGAGGATCCCGAGGGCACCCAGCCCGAAGATCGAGGCGGTCACCAGGCGCCCCCAAGGAACGGCTGTCCATCTGCGGGAAGCGCGTGCCAGGCAGCGGCCTCCCGCGACGAGTCCCGCCAGCACCAGGACGGGGACGCCGAGCGCCGAGCCCACGACGCGGTACGCGGGGACCGAGAGGTGCAGCGTCCGGTACGCGAGCATCGCGGCGGGCACGGTGATCGCCCAGAGGGCCATCAGGGCGACCGAGGTCCGCCGCAGGCCCTCCCGCGTCGTCCACAACCAGAAGACGCCGATACCGATCGCCAGCAGGGCCAGGATCAGGTCGCTTGGGCCAAGAAGCCGCTCGAACTTGCCTTCCAGCGTGGCGGCCGTGATGTCGGGGATCCGGATGTGAGCCAGTCCGAGCACCAGCAGCAGTCCTACTGCGGATAGCCCGGCACCGGCCAACACGAGCCCCAGGCGTCCGGACGGCGTTCGCCGCGCCGGGGCGCCTGCTCGATGGAGCCGGATCGATGAGGGGATCTCCACCAGGGCCAGGGCAGCCACCAGGGCTGAGAACTCTCCCGCGAAGATCCAGTGGGTCGCCAGGGCGGCGGCCAGGAGCGTCACCGGGACGATGAGGCTCAGTCGGTCCTTCGTCGCCAGCACCACAGCCAGCGCTGCCACCACCAGGAGGGCGTCCACGAGCAGGTTGTCGCCGTGGCCGATCGCGGTGCGAGCGAGGTCCACGGAGAACGCGACACCGAGCGCGTACAGCGGTGCCGTCCACGGAGGGTCCCCGAGCCCTCGGAGCGCGAACCCTGCCGCTGCCAGCCCGATGGTCACGGCCATCACGGCCGGGAGGACGAAGGCGAGCCGAAGGGGCGTGATCCCCGATGTCGCATGCACCAACGCCGCGAAGATCGGATAGGCGGCACGCTCGGCGAGCGGGTCCTGGTTGGGCACGTGGATCTCGGCGAGCGCCCGGAAGCCGTGATCCGTGACGATGTTCGAGCGCCAGATGTACCGGGGCGTATCGAACCCGGAGGGCACCCGCGGAGCATGGGCTCCGAACGGGGCGAGGTAGAACGCGATGATCGCTGCGGCGGCCGCGCCGAGGGCGATCCCAACGACCACCCGGCCGGAGGGCCGGCGCCGGGCATGCGAGCCCGGCTCGGATCCGCCCCTTTGCGGGCTCACTTCGGTGTCGGCCGCCCCCTTGCCCCGGGTCTTCCAGCATCGGTTGGGTCTGGGCGCCAAGGCCCGGATGAAGCCATCCGTCCTCCGTGGTCCGCGTCGCCCATGCCGCTGCGCCGGTCGTCCGCCCCCCTGCACGCCGGGGATCCCTCGCAGAGCCCCATCGTGGTGACGATGTCCCGGATGGCGATGCCGGTCAAGCGAGCAGGCTCAGGGCCTGGAGCACCCGGTCGACCTCCTCGGTTGTGTTGTAGTGGCAGAAGCCGATCCGCAACGCCCCGCCATCCTCCTCCAGGCCGAGCCGCTCCATGAGCTCGAGCGCGTAGTAGTTCCCGTCCCAGGTGAAGATCCCCTGCTCCCCGAGGGCCTTCGCCGTATCGGCCGGGTGCTGCCCCTCCAGCCTGACCGCGAAGGTGGGGGTCCGCTCCGCGAGCCTGGCCGGATCGGCGATGCCGTACAGCCGCAGCCGCGGCACGGACCGCACGCCGTCCAGGAACCGGCGCGCCAGTTCCGACTCGTGCGAGCCGATCGCTTGGAAGGCCGCCTCCAGAGCGGGGCGGCGCCCCTCCCTCGCGGGGGAGCCGTACGTGCGGCCGATCCCCGCCAGGTAGTCCACCGCGGCGCCGAACCCGGCCAACCCTTCGTGGTTCTGCGTGCCGGTCTCCCATCGGAAGGGGAGGTGTTCCTCGGCCGGGCGCACCTTGTACGGCCGGAGCTCGGACAGCAGGTCCCGCCTCCCGAACAGGATCCCGAGGTGCGGTCCGAAGATCTTGTACGGGGAACAGGCCAGCAGATCGCACCCGAGCTCCCCGACGTCGATCAGGCGGTGCTGCGCGTAGTGGACGGCGTCGCACACCACCAGGGCGTCGCTACGCTCCCGGACGCGCCGGACGAGCTCGGCGGCGGGGGTCACCGTCCCCACCGCGTTCGAGGCGAGGGTGAAGGCCACGACCTTCGTCCGTGCTCCGACGGCGGCATCGAACGATCCGAGGTCGAGGGTCACGTGCTCCTCGTCCAGGTCCACCCAGCGCACCGTGGCCCCGGCGTCCTCCGCCGCCATGACCCAGGGCCGGACGTTCGCGTCGTGATCCAGCCGTGTGACCACCACCTCGTCCCCGGGCCCCAGGGTGCGGCCGATGGATCGAGACACGGCGAACAGGAGCGTGGTGGCGTTCGGTCCGAACACGGCCTGGTCCGGCTCGGAGCCCACCAGGTCGGCGGCCGCCCGGTGCGCCTGATCGACGATCGCATCCGTCTCCTCGCTCGTCACGAACGCGCCATGAGAGTTGGCGTTGCTGGTCCGCAGGTAGGAGGCCATGGCTTCGATCACCACGTCGGGCACCTGGGAGCCTCCGGGGGCATCGAGGAACGCGCAGGGCCGTCCATCGATCTGGCGGGTCAGGGCCGGGAAGCGAGCCCGGAGCGGCGACAGGTCGGGCACGGTCACGGCAAGAGCTTGCGTGACGGGACCGCCGCCGACAACCCGCTTCTGGCTGAGCGCTCGGTCAGTCCACCCGGTCCCAGTCCGCCGGCAGCTCCGGTGCGGCCCACTCCGGTGGCGGACGCCAGTCCCGCCAATCATGGTCGAAGGGGACCAGGCGGTCCTTCAGCAGACGGACGGCCTCCTCTCCGTCCCGGCGGAACCCCTGCGCCTGCCGGGGCGAGAACAGCCCGCGGCGGAGCGCCTGGTCCAGCTCGTCCTCGTCCTTCCAGCTCCAGGAGGAGCGGTCCGGCGGGAGCAGCACGTCCAAGACGTGGTCGGTGTAGTCGAACCCCACCGGGGTGCGCCGCAGCGGCGACTCCAGGTTCACGTACCAGTGTAGGGGCTCCCAATCCCGGTCCCAGAACAGCATGGGCGCGTAGGACCGGCCGGGGAGAGCGAACGACAGGATGGCTCGGGGAGGATCCCAGGTCCGATCGGCCAGCACCCATCGGGGTTCGGGCAGCTTCAGCCACCGTCCGTCCGGCGCGCGAGGGTACTTCCACACCGTCCCCGGATGGACGAAGAGCAGGCGAAGGTCGGACCGGTCCTCCACGACCCGCGCCGGGATCGCAGACCAGACGCGGCCGTCCCAGATCTCGCGAAGGGCCACCGCCCTCCCCGGCTCGAACCGGTCATCGGGTGGTCCCGCGCTCATCCCATCCGCTCGGCGAAGGCGGCCTCGACCTGGTCCAGGAGGGTGCGGGCACGCGCTCGGAGGGAGTCCACCTCCTCGCGCAGCTCGGCGCTCTTGGCCTGGTCCTTCAGCGAGGCGACGTTGATCTCCACGTTGTAGATGCCGCAGCGGGCGGCGGCGTAGAGAGCCTCGGCGGCGGAGGCTCCGTCGGAGGCGGCGTTCTGATTGCCGATCCTGACCGCGTTGGCCGCCATGTCGATCAGGTCCACGGCCCGGCGGGCGATCTCGAGGGGCACCAGGGCGGCGCCCAGGAAGGCGCTCTGGATGGCCTGCCGGCGCTCGTCGATCTGCTCTTCGGTCTCCTTGGGGAGCCTGAAGGCCGTCATGACGGCCTCGAAGGCTGCGGCGTCGCGATCGGCCAGGTCCAGGAAGGCCCGCCGGTCCTCCTCGGCCCGACCGAGGGCCTCCCGCATCGGCTCCCAGGCGCTCTCGTACCCCTCCTTGTCCACCGTGAGCCGAGCCACCATGGAGATCAGCGAAGCGCCGGTGGCTCCGAAGAGCCCGGCGGCCGCCCCGCCGCCCGGGGTGGGACGATCCGAGCTGAGGACGTCCAAGAAGTCCCCGATCCTCCGCGAGCCGATCCCCGACGAGGCCTCGGCCGCGCTCACCAGACGCTCCAGGATCTGTGCATCCGCATCGAACCCCTCCAGTCGTAGCTCCTCGATGTCCGCATCCGAGATGGCGGCCTGGGGCACCAAGCCCACGATCTCGCTCGAGCGCACCTCCAGGCCCCGGCGGCGCGCCTCGTCGCGGACGGCCCGGAACGCCGCGCGCAGGCCCGTGACCTCGTGGTCGACGAGGTTCATCGACACCGTGACGCAGTCGCGCTGGGGCACGTCGAAGCCGATGGCGCGGACCGCCGGGAGCCCACCGGAGGACTCGCGGACCGCCCGCGCGACGTCCTTGGCGGCCGCCTGGTCCCCGCCGGACAGGTAGACGTTGAAGGCGATCAGGGCCTTGCGGGCCCCCACCGCGGTGGCGCCCGCGGGGCCGATCCGGGCCGGACCGAAGTCGGGCAGCCGCTCGCCCCGCTCCACCGCGGCCCGGAGCTCCTCGTACTCGCCGCGGCGGACCTCGGCCAGGCTGCGCCGGCCCTCGGACAGGGCGGCCCGGTCGTAGCAGTAGACGGGCAGGTCCAGCCGCTCGGCCAGCTCTTGCGCGAAGGCCCGGGCGAAGGCCACGCAGTCGTCCATGGTGATGTCGCGCACGGGCATGAACGGGATCACGTCCACGGCCCCCATGCGCGGGTGGTTGCCCCGGTGCCGATCCATGTCGATCAGCCGGACGGCCACGGCGGCGGCGCCAAGAGCGCTCCGGCTGACGGCCCGGGGGGAACCGATGACCGTGCAATCGAGCCGGTTGTGGTCCGGATCGGCCTGCCGATACACCAGGTGCGCGCCAGGCTGCTCCAGCGCTCGGCAGATCTCGTCGATCACGTCCTGGCGGCGACCTTCGCTGAAGTTTGGAACGGCGGCGATCAGCACCCCGTTGTCCCGCACGCTCACCTCCAGTTCCGTTCCCACCGGGATCGGCGACCGTCGGCCGCCCCCCACGGACCCATCCACGACCCCCGGAACGATACCCGGGCCCCGGCGCTCTCGAAGCGTGCCGTTTGACGGATGTCCGCGGGGGGAGGTACATTCCCCTTCTCTCGAACATACGTTCGATAGGGATAGGGGATGGCAGCGAGCGAGCGGACCGAGGCGGCGAGCGATGTCGAAGCGCTACGACGAGGTGGTCGAGGTCCTGGTGGAGGCCGACGCGGGGATGCCCTCCGCGTTCCGGTGGCGGGGCCGGCGGTACGAGGTGGCGGACGTGATCGGCCGGTGGCGGATCGAGGGCCGGTGGTGGGCGGACGGGCGCGATCGCGAGTACTGGCGGGTGGAGGCGCGGGGTGGCGCGGTGTGGGACCTGTACCACGACCGCCTCGGCGGCCGCTGGCACCTCGAGCGTCTGTGGGACTGAGGGGGAAGTAGCATCCGGGTGTGGATCCCGTCGAGTCGGCTCGAGCCTTCGCCCGGCAGATCCGCTCGTACATCGACGACTGGGAGCTCGAGGCCACCTATCCCCGCCCCGTGGTGGCGTCCACCGGCCTGACCGGCCTGTATGCTCCGGGTGAGCTCGGCGGGCTCGGGCTCTCCTACACCGAGGCGGTCGAGGTCTTCGAGGAGCTCGGCCGGGCCGACGCCGCCATCGCCTTCTCCCTGTCCATGCACAACGCGGTCACCGCCATCGTCGCCGATGCCGGCGACGATGGCCTCCGTCACCGGTGGGCGAAACGGCTGATCCGGGGCGAGGCGCTCGGCGGCTTCAGCCTCACCGAGCCGCACGCCGGATCGGACGCGACCGCCATCACCACCAGGGCGGTCCAGACACAGGTCGGCTGGCGGATCACCGGCTCGAAGGCTTGGGTGTCCCTGGCCGGTGAGGCGGACCTGTTCCTGGTGGTCTGCAAGACGTCGGACCAGCCCGGCCATCGGGACATCGCGGTCCTGGCGGTCCAGCGGGAGGGCGGGGGTGTGAGCTTCCCTCGGATCTACCGCAAGCCCCGGGCCGCGTTCCTGCCGATCGGGGAGATGGAGCTGAACGATGCGCCGGCCACGCTGGTGGCTCCCCCCAGGACCGGGATGCAAGCCGCGCTGGGGGCCATCGACGTGGCCCGCTGCATGATCGGCGCCATCGCGACCGGGATGCACGCGGAGGCCCTCGATCTCGCGCTGCGGTACGCACGGGACCGCAAGCTGTTCGGCGGGCGGGTGATCGACCAGCAGGGGCTGCAGTGGAGCCTGGCCGACGCGGAGACGGACCTGGTGGCCGGGCGTCTGCTCACGCGGCGCGCCGCCGAGGCGCTCGGCTCCGCGGAGGGCACGGTGGCCGTGGCCCACGCGAAGCGCTTCTGCCCCGACGCCGCGCTGCGGGCCGTGGTGCTGGCCAGCCAGATCCTCGGTGCCTACGGCTGGCTCGAGAACCATCCGCTGGTGCGGTTCATGGACCTGGCGAAGATGCTCCAGACGGTCGACGGGACCACCGAGGTCCAGCGCGTGATCATCGCCCGCGACCTCCTCAAGCGTGCCGAGGAGCTGGGCCCGGAGCCGTCTTGACGCCATCCGGCGTGAGGAAGTAGCGTCGCGGGTATCGAACGTATGTTCGGGTCGATATGGCGACGACCTCCCCCGGCTTCGTGCACCTCGACGCCCGGTCCTTCTTCTCCCTGAAGGACGGGGCGTTCTCGCCCGAGGACCTGGCCGGGCGTGCCGCCGAGCTCGGCATGCCGGCGGTCGCCCTCACCGACCGCGACGGCCTCTACGGCGCGGCCCGCTTCGTCGCCGCCTGTGCGCGCGAGGGCGTGCAGCCGATCCTCGGCGCCACCCTCACCGTCCGCGATGTGCTCGGTGGTGGCCGAGGAGGACCCTCCCCCTCCACCACCGTGATCCTGCTCGCGCAGGACCAGCGCGGCTACGCGAACCTGTGCCGGCTCCTCACCGATGCGCACATGGCGGGGGAGCGGGGGGAGCCGTCGCTCGCGCCGGAGCAGATCTGCGCGCACCCCGAGGGGCTGCTCGCGCTGCTGGGGCCGGACTCGCTCCCCGGCGGGCTGGCCGTCGCCGGTCGGTTCGACGCGGCCCGGCGCGCCGCGGAGCCGTACCGCGAGGCGTTCGGAGGTCGGCTGTGGGTGGCGGTGCAGCACCGGCTGGAGGCCAACTCGGCGGCGGAGGTCCGGATGCTGCTGCGGTTCGCCGAGTGGATCGCCGCGCGGACGGTGGCCACCAACCCGGTCCGGTACCTGGTCCCCCAGGACGCCTTCCTGGCCGACGCCCTGGAGTGCATGCGGCAGATCGTCCCGGTGAACCACCGCAACGTTTCCCGGACCAACGCCGAGGGGTACCTGAAGGCCCCCGCCGAGATGCGCGAGCTGTTCCGCGAGCGCCCGGACCTGGCCGACCGGACCCTCGAGCTGACCGAGTCGTGCACCTTCGACCTCGGCCTGGGGCAGGTGCACTTCCCGGCGTTCCCCACACCGGCGGGCCGCTCCGCCGCCTCGGTCCTGGCCGAGCGCTGCTGGCGCGGGATGGAGCGGAGGGGCTTGGAGACCACCCGGCGGGTCCGGGACCGCCTGGACCACGAGCTCGGCATGATCCGCCGGATGGGGTTCGCCGCCTACTTCCTGAACGTGGCCGACATCGTGGCGGACATCAAGGCCATGGGGATCCGCTGCGCGTGCCGGGGGAGCGCGGCCGGCTCGCTGGTCTGCCACCTCACCGGGATCTCCGACGTCGACCCGGTCCGGCACGACCTGGCGTTCGAGCGGTTCATGAACCCGCTCCGGGACGAGCTCCCGGACATCGACGTGGACGTCGAGTCGGCCCGGCGCGAGGACGTCTACGACATGATCCTGTCCCGCTACGGCCAGGACCGGTGCGCCTGCGTGGCGATGGTCGACACCTACCGAGCCCGCTCGGCGATCCGCGAGGTGGGCAAGGCCCTTGGCTTCCCCGAGGTCGAGGTGGACACGGTGGCCAAGGCCTTCCCCCACATCGGCGCGGGCGACATCCGCAAGGCGATCGAGATCCTCCCCGAGCTGGCCGGCTCGAACATGAACGCCGGCCAGCTCGGGCTGCTGTTCCGGGTGGCCGAGCGCCTGAACGGGTTCCCCCGGCACCTGGCGCTGCACCCCTCCGGCCTCGTGATCTCGAACGACGACCTGGTCCGGCGGGTGCCGTTGGAGCGCTCGTTCCAGGGGTACCGGATGATCCAGGCCGACAAGGACGACGTCGAGCTGCTGGGCTACCTGAAGCTCGACGTGCTCGGGGTGCGGATGCTCTCGTCGATGCGCCACGCCCTGGACGAGATCGCGCGCACCGAGGCGGTCAAGGTCGACCTGGACAGGATCCCGCTGGACGACGAGCCGACGTTCGAGCTGATCCGGGCCTCGGACACCTTGGGGTGCTTCCAGATCGAGTCCCCCGGCCAGCGCGAGCTGCTCCAGAAGCTCCAGCCCACCCGCTGGGAGGACCTGATCGTCGACATCTCGCTGTTCCGGCCGGGGCCGGTGAAGTCGGACATGATCGGTCCCTTCCTGCGGCGGCGGGCCGGGATGGAGCGCCCGGTCTACCTGCATCCGTCGTTCCGCCCGGCGCTGCAGGAGACCTTCGGCGTGATCGTCTACCACGAGCAGGTGATCCGCACCGTCGCCGCCGTCACCGGCTGCGACCCCTCCGAGGCCGACCGGGTCCGCCGTCACCTCTCCGACGATCTCGAGGTGGGCCGGATCCGCGGCTGGTTCCTGGAGCGCGCCAAGTCCAACCTGGCCCTGTCCGACCGGGACGCCGAGCGGATCTGGAGGGAGGTCTGGTCCTTCGCCAGCTTCGGCTTCTGCAAGGCTCACGCCGCCGCCTTCGCCGTACCCACCTATCAGTCGGCCTGGCTGAAGACCCACTACCCGGCGCACTTCCTGGCCGGGGTCCTCACCCACGACCCCGGGATGTACCCCCGGCGGCTGATCCTCGAGGACGCCCGCGAGCACGGCATCGCCATCCTGCCCCTGGACGTGAACCGCAGCGAGCGGGACTACGTGGTCGAGCCGTCGCTCTCCGCGGCTCGCGCCGTCGGGTCCGGCACCACCGCGACCACTGCCCCGATCAACACGTACGGGATCAGGTTGGGGCTGAAGGACGTGCATGGGATCTCCGATGCCGAGATGCGGTCGATCCTGGAGGCGCGCGCCGACCGGCCGTTCCGGGACGTGGGGGACTTCCTGCGGCGGACGAGGGTGGCGCGGCCGGTGGTGGAGGCGATCGCGCACGCCGGCGGGTTCGACGCTCTGCCCGGCGGCACCCGACGCGACCGCCTCTACGAGGCCATGGTCACCGAGCCCCAACGCGAAGGCGACCAACTGACCCTCGACCTCTGGTCGGCAACGGGGTCGGTCACGGGGTTGGCCACCGTGGCAGTGCAGCGGGATGCCGGAGCTCCGGGCAACCAGAGGGGCTCTCAGCCCCACTCCCTCCCCGAGTACACCGACGCCGAGCGCGTGCGAGCCGAGCTCGAGGTGCTCGGCTTGGATGCCTCCCGTCACCTGATCTCGTTCTTCGAGCCCCTGCTCGCCGACCTCGGCGTGGTGCGCTCCTGCGATCTGTGGCGTCACCGCTCGGAGGCCTGGGTGATGGTGGCCGGGGTGAAGGTGGCCTCCCAGACGCCGGCCGTCCGCAGCGGCCAGCGGATCGTCTTCCTCACGTTGGACGATGGCACGGGCCCGGTCGATGTCACCGTGTTCGAGAAGGTCCAGCCCAAGGTGGTGAAGACGGTGTTCCACGCGTCCGTCCTGGCGGTGTGGGGGCGCCTGCGCCGGACCGGGGTGAAGGGCGTCAGTATCATCGCGGAAGATGTCTGGGACCTGGTCGCGCTGCAAGGGGCCCGCCGGGAGGGACGCCTCGAGCGGTCGCTCGCGGAGCACGCTTCCTCGCCCGCGCCGTCTCCACGGAAGTTCTGGCACGCCAGCGGGGGTTCGGCCGGATGGTGATGGAACGGATGCCCTCGGATCGCCGCCGCGGGATCCCGGCCGGCCCGGAGGGGTGAGGGTGGATGGGGCCTCCCCGAGCCGCTGAGGCGATCCTCCACGTCGATCTGGATGCCTTCTACGCCTCGGTCGAGGTGCAGAAGGACCCCTCGCTCGCCGGCAAGCCCGTGGTGGTGGGTGGGGCGGGAACGCGCGGGGTGGTGATGTCGGCCTCGTACGAGGCCCGGGCCTTCGGCGTGCGGAGCGCGATGCCGGCGGTGCGGGCCAGGCGGCTGTGTCCGGACGCCGTCTTCCTCCCGCCGGACTTCGAGTCCTACCGGGCGCACTCCAACCGGTTCCGGGAGATCCTGCTCTCGTTCACTCCGCTGGTGGAGCCCATCGCCCTGGACGAGGCCTTCCTCGACGTCGCCGGCGCGGAGCTGCTGTTCGGCCCGCCCCGCCGGATCGCCGAGCTGATCCGGGGACGGGTCCGCACTGAGGTGGGGGTGAGCTGCTCGGTGGGTGTGGCGCCCAACAAGCTGCTCGCGAAGCTGGCCTCGCGGCGGGCCAAGCCCGACGGCTTGGTGGTGGTCCCCTCGGACGGGGTGGCGGCCTTCCTCGAGCCCCTGCCGGCGACGGAGCTGTGGGGCGTGGGGGAGAAGACCATGGAGGTGCTGTCCCGTCTGGGGGCTCGCACCGTGGGCGACCTCGGTCGGATCCCGCCCGGGGTGCTGGGCCGGCTGATCGGCGAACGGCACGCCGCCGACCTGCGCGACCTGGCCCGGGGCCGGGACGAGCGCGCCGTGATGCCGTACGAGGCGCCGAAGTCGGTCTCGCACGAAGAGACCTTCGCCGTGGATCTGGATGCCGAGGAGGACCTGCTGCGGGAGGCGCTGGCGCTCTCGCATAAGGTCGGGTCCAGGCTCCGGGAGGACGGCTACCGGGCCCGGACGGTCGTCCTGAAGGTCCGCCTGGCCAACTTCACGACGCTCACCCGGTCCCGAACGCTCCCCGGAGCCACCGACATCGGGGCCGAGATCTTCGACGTGGCCCGCGACCTGTACCGAGGGTTGCCGGGCGCACACCGCCGGGTCCGGTTGCTGGGGGTCCAGGCCACGGGGCTGGTGCCGGCCGGGGCCGAACAGCTCGCGCTGCTGCGAGGCGAGCGGTGGGGCGACGTCGAGCGGGCCGTCGACCGCATCGAGCGTCGGTTCGGACGGGGGGCCGCCCGGCCGGCATCCCTCATGGATCGCAGTCGGGGGCGGTCACCAGGTGAGCAGGTGGGCAGGTGAAGCGGGTGGGCTGGGTGGGTAAA
>DASQQQ010000082.1:0-3393 GCA_035643355.1 Actinomycetota bacterium
TGGGTCCGAACGACCCGGAAGGACGCGTCGGCGCCGGCCCCGGCGCGCGCCAGCAGGCGCAGCTCCTCCCGGTCCTTGCGGGCTCGGAGCAGCGGCAGGGCCGTCCCCCGGGGAACGAGCTCGCACCCCGAGATGGCCCCGAGGAGCCCGAGCACGTGCGTCGCCCAGGCCTGATCGCTGATCGCGTAGCGGCCGACCCCCACGATGCGGGCGGCGGCGGCGTAGGGATCCTCGCCGTCTTCCCAGGTGGTGAGCTCCACGGTGCCGATCCCGGGCGCCGACCGCGCCGCCGGCGCCTCCAGGGCCGGCAGGAGCATCACCGGATCCCGCCCCGGCCGCAGCGCGAGCAGGGTCAGCCGCTCCAGCGGAGGCGGCGCGTGGCCGCTCAGGTACCGCAGGTCGGGCCCGGGCGTCACCAGGAGGCCCGCGAGGCCTGCCTCGCCGGCCTGGTGGGCGGCTCGCTGCAACCGGGCGCGGAACGGGTCGCTCACAGCTTCATCAGCACCGGTTGGGGCAGGATCTCGAAGGTGGCCGGCGTGGTGCCGAGCACCTCCCCGTCGGCCTCGAGGGCCAGGGGGCGATCGGCATCCACCGACAGCGACCGCTTCACGCGGAACTCGGCGATGTGGGGGTGCGGCAGGTGCTCGCCCCGGTAGACCTTGGGCAGCAGGGTGAACGCATCCGACTTCGGCCCCTTGAAGACCAGCACGTCGAGCACGCCGTCTCCCGGGTAGGAACGGGGAGAGATCCGCATCGCGCCCCCGTAGTACTGGCAGTTGCCCACGATCACCATCAGCCCCGGGCCCTCGTACGTGCGTCGATCGGCCTGGAGCTTCAGCCCGGCCAGCCGGTACCCGGGCAGGGTGCGCCAGAAGGCGAAGAAGTACTTCGACTGCCCGAAGCGGGCCGGCATCCGCCCGGCCCGAGCCGTCACGGCCGCCCCCAGGCCGACCTCGGCGACGTTGGGGAAGTAGCGTACGGCCGGGCCGCCGTCCGGACCGGTGAAGGTGACCTTGCCGATGTCCAGCGGGTAGGTGTTCTCGCCCATCAGGTGCTGGCAGGAGCGGGTGGTGTCTCCGGGCAGCCCGAACGTCCGCACCAGGTCGCAGCCCGAGCCGGCCGCCACCACCCCCAGGACCGGCTGGGGGACGATCGGTCGGTCGTCCCTGATCATGCCGTTCACCACTTCGTGGACGGTCCCGTCCCCGCCGACCGCCACCACGAACCTTGCCCCGCTCTCCAAGGCCTCGCGCGCGAACCGCGTGGCATCCCCGGGGCCCTCGGTCCGCAGCAGCGTGTACGGGAGCCCTCGCGCCTGCAGCGTGCGCTCCAGCTCGGGGATCTCCTCCCCCACCCGCCGCTTGCCCGCATGGGGGTTCACGATCACCGTGAGCTTGCCGAACGGGGTGGCCATGGCGGGTGCATCCTATCGACGTGGGGCCCCGGTCCGGCGGAGCATCCGACCTGGTGGCACCTCAGACCCCCGTGTAGGCCACCACCCCGCGGTTGACGGCCTCCGTGGCCCGCCCCACCGGGGCCGAGGCCGGGCCCTCGGCGACCTCCTCGATCTGGCGCAGGAGGTCCAGCAGCTGCTTGCAGTTGCGCACGAAGTCGCCCGGAGCCATCTCGGTCTCGGCCAGCACGTCCTCCAGCGGCTTGCCCTCGGCCCAGTGGAACACCGGAGCCGCGAACCCTGGGTCCAGCTCGCGGCAGAGCTCGACGTGGTGCTGGTCCTCCGACCGGCGGATCCGTCTCCACAGACCGAGGATCCGGCGGTACCGATCGACCGTCTCGGCGGTGGGCATCTCGGCGTGACGTGGGACGCGCTCGCGCGATTCGTAGACGAACGAGGAGATCACCGCCGCGGCCTCCTGGGGGGAGAGCCCTTCGAACGCCCCGTCCGCCAGGGCCTCGGTCACCAAGATGTCGCCCTCCCCGTAGATCCGCGCCAGGAGCTCGCCCTTCGGCAGGGTCTGGAAGCCCCGCACGTAGCCCAGCTCCTCGAGCACCCCGAGCACCCGTTCGAACTGCCTGGCCAGCGTCTCGGTCCGGTTGCGGATCCGCCGTTCCACCCCTTGGACCTGCCGCTCCAGCTGGGAGGCCCGGGCCGCCCATCGCTCGTGGGTGGGCCGGTCCGGGCAGCGGTGGCAGGGATGCTGCTCGGCAGCCCGTTCGTAGCGGGCAGCCTCTCGCTCGGCCTGCCGGTCCACGCGGTCCCGCCGGCCCTTGGGGGGCCGGACCTCCAGGGCCACCAGCCGCGCCGCCAGGTCCCGCCGGTACCGGGCGCTCCGCACGCTGCCCGAGCGCGGCAGGGTGACCTTGGACAGGACCACCGGAGGATCCTCGAAGTCGCGCGGAGACAGCCGGAAGTACTTCCGGTCCTGCGCCAGGACGGTGGGCCGGCCCTCGCGGGAGGAGAGGACCACGGCCAGACCGCGGCGCCGGGCCCGTGGCACGAAGATCACGTCGCCTGGCCGCAGGGCGCCCAGGGCCTCGCGCACGGCGTCGCCCCGCACCCGGTCGCGGCCTCGCCGGGCCTCGTCCCGGATCCGGTCCGCCTTCTGCCTGAGCCGCCAGTACTCGCGGAAGTCTCCCAGCCGGCACGCCATCTGCTGGTGGTACCCATCCAGGTAGGCCCGGTCCCGCTCCAGCTGACGTTCCAGGACCACCACCCCGCGGTCGGCCAGGAACTGCGCGAACGACGAGTTCAGCAGGTGGTGGGCCTGGTCGCGCGTGTAGTTGCGGATCAGGTTGACCGCCATGTTGTAGGAGGGACGGAAGGAGGAGGTGAGCTCGTACGTTCGGGTGGTGGCCAGCGAGGCCACCCGCTCGAAGGGGACCTGTCGCTGGAACACCACCACGGCGTGCCCCAGCTCGTCGATCCCCCGTCGGCCGGCTCGGCCGGTGAGCTGGGTGTACTCGCCCGGCGTCAGGAGCTCGTGCCGCTCGCCCTGGAACTTCCACAGATCCTCGATCACCACGGTCTTCGCCGGCATGTTGATGCCCAGGGACAGCGTCTCGGTGGCGAACACCACCTTGACCAGCCCCGCCTCGAACAGCTCCTCCACCGTCTCCTTGAAGACGGGGAGCATCCCGGCGTGGTGGGCGGCCACCCCAGCCGAGAGCGCCTCCGCGAAGTCGTAGAACCCCAGGGTGGACAGGTCCTCCTCGTCCATCCACGCCACCCGCATCTCGGCGAACTCACGGATCCGCTCGGCCTCCTCCCGCTCGGTGAGGCGGAGGCCGGAGCCCAACAGCCACTCGACGCTCCGGTCGCACCCGGCCCGGCTGAACACGAAGTAGATCGCCGGCAGCATGCCCTGCTCACCGAGGACCTGGACCACCTCCTCGCGACGGGGGACGTACACGCGGCGGTGACCCTCCCGGGGGCGC
>DASQQQ010000083.1:0-7079 GCA_035643355.1 Actinomycetota bacterium
GTGGGCAGCATGACCAAGCGTGGGCTCCTGCCGCCCGCCGCCGTCCTGGACCGGATCGCGTATCGCACCATCGCGTTCGCGTTCCCCATCTGGACCTTCGCCATCATCGCCGGGGCCATCTGGGCCGAGAACGCGTGGGGACGCTACTGGGGCTGGGATCCGAAGGAGACGTGGTCCTTCATCACCTGGGTGGTGTTCGCGGGCTACCTGCACGCGCGGGCCACATCGGGCTGGCGAGGCCGCCGGGCGGCGGTCATCGCGATGGTGGGGTTCGCCTCGCTGTTCGTCACCTACTACGTGGTGAACCTGTGGATCGTGGGGCTGCACTCGTACGCCGGGGTGTCCTGACGGTGAGCGGCGGCATCGGTCCGGAGCGGTTGGCGTTCGTGACGGTGTCGTCACGAACCTTGCGTCGAGCATGCGCGTTCGTGGATGGTACAGTGCGCCGACCGGCCCGGGTGTTCGCACCCCGCGAGGTCTGGAAGAGGTAGGGGGAACGTTGCGGAAGCTGTCACGACTGGTCCTGGGCGCCGTCGCCCTGGCCCTGGTCGCCGCGGCGTGCGCGCCGAACGCGTCCCAGGACTCGCTGAAGCCGGCCGGTCCCTATGCGGAGAAGATCCACGCGCTGTTCACCCCCGTGTTCTGGATCGCGGCCGCCATCTTCTTCCTGGTGGAGGGGATGCTGATCTTCTTCGTGATCCGGTACCGGCACCGCAAGGGTCGGGAGCGCATCCCCCCCCAGATCCACGGGAACAACCGCCTGGAGATCGCCTGGACCATCGTGCCGGCGCTGATCCTGGTGGGCGTGACGGTGCCCACGGTGGCCACGATCTACGACCTGGCCTCCAAGCCCACCGGCCGGGTCCTAAACGTGAACGTGATCGGCCACCAGTGGTGGTGGGAGTTCGACTACCCCGGCCAGAAGATCATCACGGCCAACGAGATGCACATCCCGGTGGGCGAGCCGGTGTATGTGTCGCTGTGCTCCGCCGGGGCCGGGTACAAGCAGCAACCGGCCCCCAACACGTGCCAGGACGTGCCGGCCGGGGTGGGGGACGCGGTGATCCACTCGTTCTGGGTCCCCGAGCTGGCCGGCAAGCAGGACGTCGTCCCCGGGCGGACGAACACGCTCACGCTGGAGGCGGACGAACCCGGCACGTACTCCGGACAGTGCGCCGAGTTCTGCGGGCTCTCCCACGCGTACATGCGGTTCAAGGTGATCGCGGAGCCCCGGGACCGGTTCGACCAGTGGGTCCGCGCCCAGCAGACCGATGCCGACACGCCGCCCGAGGGCTCGTTGGCCGCCACGGGGATGAACCAGTTCCTGAACGGCCAGTGCATCGCCTGCCACGCGATCCAGGGGACCGACGCCCAGGCCAACGGCGGCCCGAACCTCACGCACCTGGCCGGTCGGGACTGCTTCGCGGGATGCTCCTTCGATCTGAACGAGCAGAACCTGAAGCGATGGCTGGCCGATCCCCCGGCCATGAAGGCCGGCTCGTGGATGCCCGACTACGGGTTGAGCCAGGACCAGATCGACGCCTTGGTCGCCTACCTGATGACGCTGAAGTGATGGAGGGAGCTCGAGCATGGCGAGCGTGAGCCTTCCCGGCGAAGGAGGCTGGCTGCACCGGCCCAGCGCCAGCACCGGCTTCTGGAGCTGGATCACCACCGTCGACCACAAGCGGATCGGGATCCTCTACGGCTTCACGGCCTTCACGTTCTTCCTGATCGGGGGGAGCGAGGCCCTGCTGATCCGGATCCAGCTGGCCCGTCCCGACCAGCAGATCCTGGATCCGAACGCGTACAACCAGATCTTCACCATGCACGGCCTGACCATGGTCTTCCTGGTGGTCATGCCGTTGTCGGCGGCGTTCTTCAACTACCTGATCCCGCTGATGATCGGGGCTCGCGACGTCGCCTTCCCCAGGCTGAACGCCTTCAGCTACTGGGCGTTCCTGCTGGGCGGACTGTTCATCTACTCCGGCTTCGCCCTGGGCGGCGCGCCCAACGGCGGCTGGTTCGGGTACGCGCCGCTGTCCACGGTGGAGCCCGGGAACAACATGCTGTTCTACGCGATCGGGCTGATCATCACCGGCGTCGCCTCCACCGTCTCTGCGGTGAACCTGGCCGTCACCATCATCAACATGCGGGCGCCGGGGATGTCGCTGTTCCGGATGCCGGTGTTCGTGTGGATGGCGCTGGTGGTCCAGCTGCTCCTGGCGTTCTCGCTGCCGATCATCACCGTTGGGCTCTTCGAGATGCTGTTCGATCGCCGGTTCGGCACCCACTTCTTCGACCCGGCGGCGGGCGGTGACCCGGTGCTGTGGCAGCACCTGTTCTGGTTGTTCGGCCATCCCGAGGTCTACATCCTGATCCTGCCCGCCATGGGCATCGTCTCGGAGATCCTGCCGGTGTTCTCCCGCAAGCCGTTGTTCGGCTACCAGTTCGTGGTCTTCAGCGGCATCGCGATCGGGTTCATCGGGTTCGGCGTGTGGGCGCACCACATGTTCACCAGCGGGCTCGGCCCGGTGGCCAACACGGCGTTCGGGATCTCCACCATGATCATCGCGGTCCCCACCGGGGTGAAGATCTTCAACTGGCTCGGCACGATGTGGCGCGGCGACATCCGGTTCACCACGCCCATGCTGTTCGCCGTGGCGTTCATCGGGCAGTTCGTGGTGGGCGGCCTGTCGGGGGTGACCCATGCCGTGGTCCCGGCCGACTACCAACAGACCGACACCTACTACGTGGTGGCGCACTTCCACTACGTGCTGTTCGCCGGCGCGATCTTCGGGCTGTTCGGCGGGATGTACTACTGGTGGCCGAAGATCTTCGGCCGCAGGCTGAACGAGAGGATGGGCAAGGTCCAGTTCTGGGCCATGGTGATCGGCGCGAACCTCACCTTCGCCCCCATGCACATCCTGGGCCTGCAGGGGATGCCCCGGCGGATCCAGACCTATCCGGCCTCGCTGGGCCTGGGGTTCTGGAACTTCCTGGTGAGCATCGGGGCCTTCATCATCGCGGCGAGCGTGCTGCTGTTCATCCTGAACGCGGCCGCGAGCTTCCGCCGCCCCAAGGACGCCGAGGCCGACCCCTGGGACGCGCGCACCCTCGAGTGGATGACCTCCTCCCCGCCGCCCGCGCACAACTTCGACGAGATCCCGGTGGTGCATTCGCTGGACGAGCTGTGGCACCGTAAGTACGCGGAGTCCGAGGGCGGCGCCGTGGTTCCGGTCCCCGCGGGGGGATCGGGCGAGCAGGAGGTCGTCACGGGCAAGGCACACGAGGGCGGCGGGCACGCCATCCACATGCCGAGCCCCTCCTACTACCCGCTCGTGGCGGCCCTGGGCTTTCCCCTGATCGGGTACGGGATCATCTTCCATTGGTGGATGGCCTTCGCCGGGATGGTGCTGATCCTGGCCGGACTGTACGGGTGGGCCCTGGAGCCCTCGGCGGAGTAGGAGCGATCGTGGCACTGTCCGAACACCTCTTCGAGAGCGAGCACGAGGCCACCAGCACCGGCCTGCCCAACACGAAGCTCGCCATGTGGATCTTCCTGGCCTCGGACTGCCTGCTCTTCGGCGCGCTGATCACCACCTACGTCCTGTACCGGGGCGCCAGCGTGGTGGGGCCGTACCCCAAGGACGTCTTCGACATCCCCTACACGTCGGTGAGCTCGTTCGTGCTGCTGGCCAGCTCGCTGACCATGGTGCTGGCGCTGGCGGCGATCCAGCGGGGCGACCTGGGGAGGATGCGGGTGTGGCTCCTGGCCACGGCCCTGCTGGGGATGACGTTCGTGGGCGGGCAGGTCTACGAGTTCACCAGCTTCTACCGCGAGGGGCTCGGACTGTCCACGAACCTGTTCGGCACCACGTTCTACGTCCTCACCGGGTTCCATGGGACGCACGTGGGGATCGGGGTCCTCATGCTGCTGTCCCTGGTGTGGATGTCGTTCACCGGCAAGCTCACCACCAGGGATCCGATGACCGTGGAGCTGGTGGGGCTGTACTGGCACTTCGTGGACGTCGTGTGGATCGTGATCTTCACGGTCGTGTACCTGATCCCGACGGGCAAGTAGGGGGAGAGCGCGTGGAGAGCACGCACGAGCTGCAACAGCAGGGAGCGCATCCGGCACCGATCTCGGGCGGCCACACCGTCCGGCACCCGAGCCCCAAGGAGTACATCCGCATCGCGCTGATCCTGGGGGTGGTGACGGCCGGCGAGGTGACGGTCTACTACGTCGAGTCGGTCCGCTCCATGCTGATCCCGCTGCTGTTCCTGTTCGCGGCGGTCAAGTTCAGCCTCGTGGTGCTGTGGTTCATGCACCTGCGCTTCGACAGCCGGACCTACGCGCGCTTCTTCATGATGGGCCTGGCCGGTGCGGTGACCCTGTTCATCATCGTGCTGCTGACCTTCAGCGCGTTCTCGAGGTAGGTACGTTGATCCTGCCCCATTGGCACCCGCATCCGGACGTCTGGCTCGTGCTGGGGGGGACCTGGGCCGCGTACGTGATGGCCGTCCGGCGGCACCGGGGCCGGGTGCCGGCCGACGATCGGAACGAACGGCGGCGCCTGTGGATGTTCTCCCTGGGCATGCTCACCCTGTGGATCGCCTCCACCTGGCCGATCCACGACCTGGCCGAGGACTACCTGTTCTCCGTCCACATGATCCAGCACCTCCTGTACATGCTCGTCGCTCCCCCCCTGTTGATCGCCGGCTCGCCCCCGTGGCTGCTGCGGCGGATCCTTGGGCCGACCCCCGTGCGGGTGGTGGTGCGGTTCCTGGTCCGCCCGGTGGTGGCGTTCATCCTCTTCAACGCCGTGCTGCTGTTCATCCACTGGCCCGCGGTGGTTGCGGCGCAGCTGGATTCGGAGCTCGCGCACTTCGGGATCCACCTGCTCACGGTGAGCGTCTCGCTGGTGATGTGGTGGCCGGTGATGTCCCCGCTGCCGGAGATGCCGGCGCTGTCGCCTCCCGGCCAGATGCTGTACCTGTTCTTCCAGTCGCTGGCGCCCACGATCCCCGCGTCGTTCCTGACGTTCGGGACCTCCATCCTCTACCCGGCGTACGCCGCGTTCCCCAGGATCTGGGGGATCTCGGTCCACTCGGACCAGCTGGTGGCCGGCCTGATCATGAAGCTGGGGGGCGGGTTGGTGCTGTGGGGGTTCGTGGCGACCATCTTCTTCCGCTGGCACGCCCGTGAGGAGCGGGACGGCTGGGATGCCCTCCAGCTGCGTCACGTGGAGCGCGAGGTGCGATCGGAGCTGACCAAGCCATGAGATCGACCACCCGAGACCGGCTCCTCCTGCCCGTGCTGATGCCGATCGGGATCCTGGTCGTGATCGCGGCGGTCCTGTTCGGCTTCTCGCGGATCCTGCTGTCCGTGTCCCACGGCGCGGCCACCGCCACCGCACTGGCCGTGGCCTTCGGCATCATGGTGGTCTCCGGCGTGGTGGCGGGCCGGGCCGTGGTCAAGCCCTCCCACCTGGCCTCGATGGTGGGGGCCATCGCGGGCGTCGCGATGGTGGCGGGGGGCATCGCGCTGGTCACCATCGCCCCGGCCACCTCCGAGGGTGGGGGCAGCGCCGCCACGCTGCACCTGGTGGCCAAGGACATCGCGTTCGACCAGACCAAGCTCTCCGCCCCGGCCGGCAAGGGCTTCACCATCGCGTTCGACAACCAGGACGCGGGCCTCCAGCACAACGTCCAGATCTTCGATAACAAGGACTTCAGCGGCGATCCGGTCTTCGACGGCGAGCTGACCACGGGGCCGGAGCAGATCGACTACGAGGTCCCTGCGCTCGACGCGGGCACGTACTACTTCCGCTGCGTGGTGCACCCCTCGCAGATGACCGGCGAGCTGGATGTCGTGGAGGGCGGTGGCGGAGCGGGCGGCGGTGGACCCACCGTGACCGTGTCGGCGAAGGACATCCAGTTCGACACGTCGCAGATCGAGCTGCCCGCCGACACGCCGGCCACGATCCACTTCCAGAACGACGACGCCGGGATCCAGCACAACATCGCCATCTTCCCCAGCGAGAAGGACCTGCAGGACCCCGTGTTCCGTGGCGACCTGGTCACCGGGCCGGGGGCGGTCGACTACCAGATCCCGCCGCTGAAGCCTGGCACGTACTACTTCCACTGCGACGTCCATCCCACCATGAACGGGAAGGTCGTGGTGTCCGGGGCCGGCGGCGGGGGTGGCCCAAGCGCCACCCCCTCCGGGGGCGGAGGTGCGGGTGGCGGCGGTGGGGGGCCCACCACCACATCGGTGACCGCCGAGGGCATCAAGTTCGGCATCTCCCAGATCGACCTGCCGGCCAACCAGGCGGTGACGCTGACCTTCGAGAACAAGGACGCCGGGATCCAGCACAACATCGCGATCTTCAAGAGCGAGAGCGACCTGTCGAACCCGCTCTTCCGGGGCGAGGTCATCACGGGGCCGGCCACGGTCCAGTACCAGATCCCGGCCCTTCCCCCCGGCACGTACTACTTCCACTGCGACATCCATCCCACGATGAACGGCACGGTGGTCGTGGGCTGAGCCGCCCGCGGCCCGTTCGCGCGGCCGCGTGGGAGCATGGAGGTCGATGCGACGCCTCCTCCCGCTGGTGCTCCTCCTCCCGTTGCTGGCGTCGTCCGCCTGCACCTCCTCTGCCCCGGACGGGCCGACCGTGACCTCGATCTCGGGACCCATGCCCACCCTGTCCGGCACGACCCTGGTTGGCCCCGAGCTGTCGCCCGACGAGTACGCCGGCCGGCCGGTGGTGGTGAACTTCTGGGCCACGTGGTGCGGTCCGTGCCGGCGGGAGCAGCCGGTGCTCTCCGCGGCGGAGCGCTCGGCCGGAGGGGACGGGCCGGTCTTCCTGGGCGTCAACTACCGGGACGACCCGGCGGCCGCACGGGCCTACCTGAAGGAGTTCCACGTGGGGTACCCGAGCCTGGAGGACGCGTCGGGGGACCTGGCCTACCGGTTCGGCGTCCCCGGTCTCCCCGCCACGATCTTCGTGGATGCCGGCGGGCGGATGCGCTTCCGGGTGCTGGGGGCGCTCGACGCCTCCACCCTCTCCGACCTG
>DASQQQ010000084.1:0-3194 GCA_035643355.1 Actinomycetota bacterium
CGGTCGACCGCCACGCGCTGCCGCCCTTCGCCGGAGCACGTCGGGCAGGGATCCCGGATGATCTTTCCCTCGCCGCCGCACGCCGCGCAGGGACCCACCCGAACGACCTGCCCGAACAGCGAACGCTGAACCTGCTGGATCTCGCCCGCCCCGCCACAAGTGGGGCAGGCGCTGGGCTCCGCACCGTCCCGCCCGCCCGTGCCTCCACAGTCGCCGCAGGTGTCCAGAATGGGGATGCGAACCGTCTTCTTCGCCCCCTTCGTGACTTCCTCCAGCGTCAGCCGCACGCGGATCTTGACGCCCGAGCCCCGTACCCGGGCGCCCCTGCGGCGGCCAGTGCCGAAGAAGTCCTCGAACCCGAAGCCGCCGAACTCCCGCATGAAGATGTTGAGCGCTTCGTCGAAGGTCCTGAACCCTCCAAATCCGCCGCCGCCGCCCCGCACGCCGGCCTGCAGACCCTCATGGCCGTAGCGATCGTAGAGCGCCTTCAGCTCCGAATCCCTGAGCACCTCGTAGGCCTCCGTGGCCTCCTTGAACCTGTCCTCTGCGTCGGGGTCTTCCGGGTTCCGGTCTGGATGGTACTTCAAGGCGAGCTGCCGATACGCCTTCTTGATCGCCTGTGAATCGGCATCACGGGGGATCCCGAGTATGTCGTAGTAGTCCCTCTTCATCTAAGCCCGTCTACAGATGCTACGCATCCCGGCCAAGGGCCTGACACCCTCGGCCAGCGATGATCAATCTCCAGCGACCTATTCAAGTTCGCAGAACGGCTCGGGCTTTTCAATCCCACGGTTTCGGTGGGGTCGGGCGGCGGTATCCGGTATTCGGTATTCGTCGGTATTCGGTGTTCGGTGTTCGGTGTTCGGTCTTCGGTGGACGGTGGACGGTGGACGGTGGGCGGCCGGCGGTAGTCGACCCACGGTTGGTCCTCCAGGGGTTGGGGGTCTCTCAGCGGCAATGCTCCCACCTCCCGTCCACCGACCGGCAGCACCGCCGACTGACCCACCGCCACCCGATCCACCGAAATCCGCCACCCGATCCACCGAAACCACCGCCCGACCTACCGAAACCGCCGCCCGACCTACCGCCGCCCGACCGACCGAAACCGGGGACCCGGAAGTCGCTCGACGAGCCCGGCGACCTCCAGCTCGAGGAGCACGCCGGAGAGGAGCCCGGTCCCTTCCCCCAGGGCAGCGGCGAGGGAGTCGAGGTCATCGATGCCCTGGGAGATGGCCTGCAACACGCGTCGCGCCACCCCCCGGCTACCGGGTGGCGGCTCACTCCCCTCTCTACCGGCGGCGTCGAACCTGAGCCTGGCATCGGCCTCGCGCATCGGGGGCGCAATCGCCGCCTCGTCCCCAACGCCGGAGCCACCGCCAGCCTGCCCCCGGGGCCGGCCGCCGGCTGCGGCGCCACCTGCGCCGAGCCGCGGGGTGAGGGTGGCCGATTCTACAGCTGACGGTCCACCAGGCACTCCCAGGTCGGAAGACTCACCGAAGGAGGATCCCTCCCGATGCCCCTCCCAAGCCCACGAGCCGAGGGCCTCCGTCACATCCGCCGCGCAGGTGACCAGCCCCGCCCCATCCTGGATCAGTCGGTTGGTCCCCCGACTCGTTCGCGCGTCGATAGCCCCTGGCACCGCGAACACATCTTTCCCCTGCTCCAGCGCGTGGCTGGCGGTTATCAGCGCTCCGCTGCGTTCGTCGGCCTCCACAACCACCACCGCACGCGCCAGACCGGCGATCAGCCGGTTGCGCTGGGGGAAGTGGTACTTCCGGGGCGGCGTCCCCGGCGGGAACTCGCTCACCAGGCATCCTATCTCCAGGATCTTTCGAGCGAGGCCCGCGTGCTCGGGTGGATACGTGACATCGATCCCGGTTCCGAGCACCGCGATCGTGGCGGCGCCGGCTTCGGCAGCCGCCCGGTGGGCGGCCGCATCGACTCCGCGTGCCAACCCGCTGATCACGGCGTATCCGGCCCCGGCCAGGCCGAGGGAGATGGCAGCTGCGGTATCACGGCCGTAACGGGTGCAACCGCGGGTTCCCACTACCGCGACGCCAGGCCAGTCCAGGACTTCCGCCCGGCCCCGCACGAAGAGCATGGCCGGTGGTTGGGGCAGCGGCCGCAGCAGCCTGGGATAGTCCGCCTGCCTGAAGTCGACGATCGCGGCATCGAAGGCCTCGAGGGCCCGGATGTCCTCCTCCGCCCGTCGCGCTGCCTCCGCCAGCCGCTCCGGTTCCGGCACGTCCTCCCCGCAGACGGTCCGCCAGACGGACCTCGGAGCGCGGAGGGCGAGGCTCGGGGTCTCGCAGGCGGCCAGCAGGTCGGCGAGGGGGGCAGCCTCGTTCATGCCGTCACGTCTGAGGGTGAGGAGGGCGATCCACTCGTCGCGTCGTGACGGCATGAGGACAGGCCTGGCGCGCTGGCGGTGTCAGGCTAGCCGGGCGCGGCGACCGCACGGCGACGGCCTGGCGTGGCCGGGGCATCGGATGAGCCGGCACGCCGGCGGCATAGCGGCTCCGTGGCGTGATGGCTGCACGAGGTCGACCGGTGATGAGGTCATGCGGCGCCTGGTTAACCCGTTCCTCCGTGGCTCGCTTCGGAGTCCACGTATTTCATCACCTCACCCCAGAGGGCCTCGGCGAGCTCCTGGAGCCCTTTTCGGGTAACGCCGGAGACCGCGTAGACCCCGAAGGCGTCGGGCGCGCCCAGTGACGGGGCCTCACCATCAGGCGGAACCAGATCCGCCTTCGACAGCACGACGCAGTGCGGCTTCCGCGCCAGCTCGCCACTGTATTCCTGCAGCTCGCTCCGCAAGAGCTCGTACTCCGCCTGAGGGTCCTCCGCGTCGACCGGGACCAGGTAGGCGAGCGTGCGGGTGCGCTCGATATGACGCAGGAAGCGGAGGCCGAGACCCTTGCCCTCGTGAGCACCTTCGATGATGCCGGGGATGTCCGCCACCACCAGGGTCCGGCCACCCCCCAGGTCCACGACCCCCAGGTGCGGCTCGAGGGTGGTAAATGGGTACTCGGCGATCTTGGGGCGCGCCGCTGACAGCGATGCCAGCAATGTGCTCTTCCCCGCGTTGGGCTGTCCCACCAGGCCGACGTCGGCGATGAGCTTCAGCTCCAGCTCGATTCGCCGCTCCTCCCCCGCCTCCCCACTCTCGTGCTCGCGAGGCGCCCGATTCGTGG
>DASQQQ010000085.1:0-6990 GCA_035643355.1 Actinomycetota bacterium
CCTCTGCGAGGCCAGGCTGCAGCTGGCGGTGCAAGACCGTACGGGCACCCCGAGCTACCTGTCCACCCCGGCCCGGGAGCCCACCGGGGCGATGCTGCGGCTGCTGCGGCACCGGGACCCCGAGTGCCGCTTCCCCGGCTGTCGGACCCGGGCCTACCTGAAGGCCCACCACATGGCCTGGGTGAGCCGGGGTGGGCCCACCACCCTTTCCAGCCTGGTCCAACCTGGTGCTGATCTGCACCTTCCATCACCGCCTGGTGCACGAGTACGGGTGGGGCCTGGTCCGGGCGGACGACGGTGAACTCCGCTGGTACCGGCCCGACGGGGTCCGGTACCGAGCCGGGCCGGTACCAGCTCTCCGACCTCCAGAGACCCTGGCTGGCTGACCGGCCGGTCATGAACACCTGACCCTGCCTACCGGTCCACCGAGCCTGATCTGCGTGCCGCCGTCGCCTTGCTGCTGTGACCGCATGGCATCCTTCCCGCCCTCGATTCCCGGCCTCGGTCCCGTCCGACGAGTGCCCAACGACCCCTGCGACGTGCGGGGTGGGATGTGAGCCTCAGTGGAACGGAGGTGATCACGATGACCGAGCTTCCAGAGCAGCCGGCCATGCCCGAGTCGCCGGTGGCGCGTGACGATCGGCTCGACGCGGCCAGGAAGCGGGCCGAGGAGATACAGGGGTTCTACGTCCACCTCATCGTCTACGTGGTGGTGAACGCCGGGCTCTTCACCATCAACGCGCTCAGTCGCGGCGACAGCGGCGTCTGGTGGTTCTACTGGCCGCTCGCCGGGTGGGGGATCGGCCTGCTGATCCACGCGGCGACGACCTACCTTGGCGTCTTCTCCGAGGACTGGAAGGAGCGCAAGGCTCGTCAGCTCTTCGAGCGCGAGCACCACGGCTCGGCCCGAGCCTGAGCCCATCGGGCAGCCGGAGGCTCATCGGGCGGCATCTTGCCCGCCGCTCGCCGCTGAAGCACCGGCGTCGCCCGCGTGCAGCGCCCGGACCGTATCAATCGTGTCGGCGTCCTCCGGCGCCTTGTCGTGGCGGTAGCCCTTGATCCGAGCGAACCGCAGCGCGAGCCCGCCCGGATAGCGCGGGCTGGTCTGGAGCCCGTCGAAGGCCACCTCCACCACCAGCCCGGGACGCACGTAGACGGTGAAGCGGTCCCGTCGGGTCTCGAGCTGCAGCAGTCGCTCGGTCTGCCACTCGAGCACCTGGTCGGTCATCCCCTTGAAGGTCTTGCCCAGCATCACGAACCCGCCGGTCTCCGGGTCGCGCGCCCCGAGGTGCAGGTTGCTGAGCCACCCGCGTCGGCGGCCGTGGCCCCACTCGGCCCCCAGCACCACCAGGTCCAGCGAGTGCGCGCGCTTCACCTTCAGCCAACCGGCCCCCCGGCGCCCGGCTCCGTACGGGGCCTCCAGGGACTTCACCATCACGCCCTCGTGCCCCGCGGCGAGGGTCCCTTCCAGGAACGGCTCGGCCTCCGCCGCCGACGCCGCCACGATCCGCGGGATCCGGACCTCCTGCGGCAGGCGCTCATCGAAGACGGTGAGCCGACCGGCCAGGGGTCGGTCGATCAGGTCCTCGCCGTCGAGGTGCAGGAGGTCGAAGAAGAAGCACGACAGCGGCACCGACGCCCGGAGCGCCTCCACCGCCAAGCGGCTCCCGAACCGCCCCATCGTCACCTGGAATGGATGCGGCCTGCCGTCATCGCGGAGGGCGATCGCCTCCCCGTCCAGCACCACCGCCTCCACCGGGAGACCCGCGACCCGCTCGACGATCTCCGGGACGCGCGAGGTGACGTCGGCCAGGTTCCGGGTGAACGCCCTGACCTCTCGCCCGGCCCGGTGCACCTGCAGCCGTGCCCCGTCCAGCTTCCACTCCACCGAGGCGGGGCGGATCCTCCCCAGGGCGTCCTCCAGGTCGGTCGCGCTCTGCGCGAGCATCGGCTGCACCGGCTCGAGCACCCGCAGGCGGAAGCCGGCCAGTCCCCGCTCGCCCTCGGAGAGCGCGGCCCGTGCCACGGCCCCCAGGTCGGCGCCGAGCATCAGCGCCCGCCGAACCGCCTGCGCCGGCACGTCCGAGGCTCGGGCCACCGCCTCGACCATCAGGCCCTCCAGCGCGCCCTGACGGATCTCCCCGGTCAGCAGCCCGCGGAGGAAGCGTTGCTCCTCTTCGGTGGCGGCCTCGAACAGCTGGGCCAGCTCCGCCCTGCGGGCGGCCTGCGACCCCGAGCCCGTGGTCGCGCCGATCCGTCGGAGCGTCCGGTCCACCGACCCGAGCTCCAGCGTGGGCTCGGAGCCGGTCGGGGAGGGGAGGTTGCGGACCGTGGCCCATCCCACGCCGATCGACCCGTGCGGCAGGGAGCCAGAGAGGTACGCCACGGCCACCGGCACCTCGGCGACCCGTGCACGACCGAGGACCGAGGCGAGCGCCTCGATCTTCGCGGATCGGGCTCGCGTGGCGGCCACCCGGGACGAGGCTCGGACCAGATCGCTCAGCAGCATGGGGGCAGGATGGCAGACCGGACCGCCGGCCGACCCACGCTTGACGCTCGGGCGGTTCTGGTGCCACCGTCCGGAGTGATGCCCACCGAACCCGAGCGGTGCTGCTTCGACGAGTGGGCCGGCTCCTACGCCCGTCGGGCCCGGCGGCGCCGGCTGGTCGGCCCCTCCCGTGACCTGTTGGCCGGCCTCTCCGAGGTCGGCCTGCGGGACCGGACCGTGCTGGACGTCGGCTGCAGCGCGGGTGTGCTCGCCTTCGAGACGCTCGAGGGTGGAGCGAGCCGGGTGACGGGGATCGACCTATCACCGGCCGCGATCCAGGAGGCCGGTCGGATCGCCGGGGAGCGGGGACTGGCCGATCGAGCCACGTTCCAGGTGGCCGATGGGGCCTCGGCTCCGCTCGTCCCACACGACGTCGTGGTGCTCGACAAGGTGTTCTGCTGCTACCCGAACGTCGACCGGCTCCTCGCCAACTCGCTGGGCGCCGCGAGGGCCTTGTACGCCTTCTCCCTCCCGCCCTCCGATGGTCTCCGGGGCGCGCTCCAGCGCGCCTTCTCGGCCGTCGCCAACCGTTGGTACCGCCTCCGCAGGCGCACGTTCGGCGACTTCCGCACGTACGTGCACGACGTGGCCGCGCTCGAGGCTCGGGTCCGCGAGGCCGGCTTCGAGCACCGCTTCGGCCGCCGCCGTCTCGGGTGGGACCTGGCGATCTACGTCCGTCCAGAGTCGACCGTCTCGGAGCGCTGAGCCGAAGGACGGGGGGCGGTTACGCCTCGCCCTTGCGATGCCAGATGTGGGTGACCCAGTCCAGCCCTTCCGTGCCGGCGTCCGCGTTGAACCCCTCGCCGTACTTCTCCGAGGCCTCGTGCATCTGGTCGTGGGTGTCCCACTCGGACAGCGTCGACATCAGTCCCGGCTCGTTCTCGTCCTCGTACGCGGCGGAATTCCGCGCCCCCATCTCCCGCATCATCGGGGCGTACTTCTCGGACGCCGCTACGAACCGATCGACGTCGGGGACCTTCACGATGAACTGCACGATGACCGACACGGTCACCACCTCCCTTCCCAGGGTGGAAGAGCGTGCCATGCGGTCATGGAGGGCGCAAGGCGCGAGCGCCGAGCCCGTAGCTGCGCCCTGGTCTCCTTCCGCGGTCGGACCCATGTTGCCCCCGACGAGCCGGTGGGTACGGCGGATAGCGAGAGGCATCCCACCCCATAGGAGGTTCCCATGCCCGCGCACGAGGAACACACGTACAAGGAGTCCGTCGAGGTCGCGGTTCCCCTCGCCGCCGCCTACACCAGTGGACGCAGTTCGAGGACTTCCCGGCCTTCATGGACGGGGTCGAGTCGGTCCAGCAGATGGCGGAGGACCGGCTCCACTGGGTCGCCCTGATCGGCGGCCGCCGGCGCGAGTGGGACGCCAAGATCACCGAGCAGAAGCCCGATGAGCGGATCGCGTGGAGCAGCGAGTCCGGCACCGGCAACGCCGGGGTGGTGACCTTCCACCGGATCGACGACGGCACCACCGGGTCATGCCCCAGATGCGGTTCTTCCCGCAGGACTGGGCCGAGCGGTCGGCCGGCGCGGTCGGCCTGGTGGGACATCAGGTCCGCGAGGACCTGGGCCGCTTCAAGACCTTCATCGAGGGGCGGGGCGAGGAGACCGGGGCCTGGCGGGGCGAGATCCCCCGGCAGCGACGGACCGGCTGACGCGCGTCGGCCTAACGTGACTCGGACAGGACCGTCTTCAGCGTCGACATCGCGTTCATGGCCGGGGGGAAACCCGCCAACGTCGCCACCTGCAGGATGATCTCCTTCAGCTCGTCACCCCTCACTCCGGCCTTCAACGAGGACCGGAGGTGGACGGCGAGCTGGGAGGACCGCCAGGTCGCCCAGGCCCTCGATCGTCCGCAGTGAGCGCTCACCGTGGATCTCCAGCAGGCGTCGACGCCCGTTCGAGCCGGCCGCCCATCCCTCGCTCCTTCATCCCGGCGTGATCCCAGGCGGGGAAGCTATCCCAGGACGGGGCGATCGGGTCCGCTCAGATCACGCCGATCACGCGGAGGATGCCGAAGGTGGCGGCGGCGCCCACCAGCACGATGCCGATCCCGACCTCCTGCTTCCGCTCGGGGATCCCTTCCTGGACGCCAGGACGGCCATCCGCCAGTTGGACCGGGCCGCCCCGGCCGCCAGTAGCAGCGAGGCCTCTGTCCCCTCGACCGAGTTCAGGAACAGCGGCAGGATGAACCCGGGGATCCCGCCACCGGAGAAGACCGCGAGGAGCCGAACCACGTCCCCACGGTTCCCGCCGCCCGACGAGGACGAACAGGGAGCCGCGGACCCTCGCGGGGATCCCGCCGCGCGATCCTCCTAGACCGATCGCTGGTAGGCGCGGAAGGCGCTCGTGGCCAGCCACGCGCAGACCAGCGCGAAGCTCAGCAGGTACCCAGTGCGTGCCATCACTGCCGCCCAGTCGGTCCCGGCCGAGAGCGCCGCATGCCCGGCCACCACGGCCCAGTTCACCGGGTTGAACGTGGCGGCGGTCCGGATCCAGCCGGGGGCCTGGCTCGTGGGGAGGAACACCGATGACAGGAAGGTGAGGGGCAGGATCACGAAGTTCACCGCCGCGATAACCGTCTCCTCCTTGCGCACGACGACCGCCATCGCGTTCGATAGAGCCCCGAACGCGGCCCCCAGGAGGATCGAGCATCCCACCAGCACCAGCAGCCCCAGCGCCCCGCCGTCCCACCGGGCTCCCAGGACGAACGCGATGCCGATCAGGATCAGCGACTGGATCACGGCCACCAGACCCAGCTGCACCAGCCGCCCCGAGATCAGGGCCCCACGTCTGACCGGGGTCACCAGGAACCGATCCACCACGCCACGGTCGATGTCCTCGATCAGCGCCATCCCGCTCCACCCGCCGGAGAACAGCGCGGTCATCACCACGATCCCCGGAGCGAGGAACACGATGTAGTCGTTGGTCCCGAACCCGCCGAGCTCGGTGATGTTCTTGAACAGGGCGCCGTAGAGCACGATCCAGATGATGGGCTGGACGAGCGTGATCATGATCCAGACGGGCTGGCGGAACAGGGCGCGCAGGTGACGAACCGTCATGTACCAGGTGTGTCGGATCGCCGTGGTCATCGCTGCGCCTCCTTCGTGCGGTCGTCGGGTTGGGGTGCCTCACCGGCGCGATCTGCCTCGGTGAACGAGCGGCCGGTGTGGCGGAGGTAGACGTCGTCCAGCGATGGGCGGGAGACCCTCACCGAGGTCACCCCGACCCCCCGGGACTCGAGTGCCTGGAGCACCACCGGCACGGCGCGAGCTCCGTCATCGGCGCGGGCCCGGAGCGCCCGACCGTCCACGACCACCTCGCGGACCTCGACCAACGGGCCCAGGGCCTCGTGCACGTCGCCGTTCGCCTGGACATCGGCGAGCTCCACCTGGATCGCGTCTCCGCGCAGCTCCGCCTTGAGCTGCTCGGGGGTTCCCCGCGCCACGATGCGACCCTGGTCCACGATGGCCAGGCGCCGGGCCAGCCGGTCGGCCTCCTCCAGGTAGTGGGTGGTGAGCAGGATCGTGAGGCCCTCGTCGGCCGCCAGGCGCGTGATCATCCCCCACATCCCGGCCCGGACCTCCGGGTCCAGTCCCGTGGTCGGTTCGTCCAGGAACAGGACCCTGGGCCGGTGGACCAGGCCGAGCGCGATGTCCAGACGGCGCTGCATCCCGCCCGAGTACCCGCGGGCCACCCGGTCCGCGGCCTCCGAGAGCCCGAACCGCTCCAACAGCTCGTCCACGCGACGCTCGAGGCCCTTGCCCCCCATGCCGTAGAGCTGCCCCTGGAGGCGGACGTTCTCCCGGCCCGTGGCCTCTCGGTCCACGCCGGAGCGCTGCGCCACCACGCCGATCACCCGGCGGACGCGGTCGGGGCTCTTCAGCACGTCAAAGCCCTCCACCCCGGCTCGTCCGGCGTCCGGGCGGGACAGCGTGGTGAGGATCTTCACGGTGGTCGACTTGCCGGCGCCGTTGGGGCCGAGGAGCCCGAACACCGTGCCGGCCTCCACCCCGAAGCCGATCCCGTCCAGCGCCCGGACCCCGCCCGGGTAGGTCTTGATGAGGCCCTCGGCCTCGATCGCGTCGGTCATCCTCGCACCTCTCTTCCCGCCCCCGGCCCCGGACCGGTGGTAGTATCCGTTCGAGTGGTGAGTATCTTATGAGTCAAGAGACTGAATCGTCAAGAGGGATTCGGGACCGTCTCGTCGGCGAGGTGATCGCCGAGGGCCGGGCCGCTCAGACCGCCAGCGACGTCCTGGACGAGGCGGCCGTAGGGGTCATGGGCATCAACCGGACCGACGGCCGATGCCTCGAGATCATGGAGCGCAGCGGGGGCCTCACGGCCGGACGGCTCGCCTCGGAGAGCGGTTTGACCACGGGTGCGGTAACGGCGGTCCTGGACCGGCTGGAGCAGGCCGGGTACGTACG
>DASQQQ010000086.1:0-2454 GCA_035643355.1 Actinomycetota bacterium
GCACCACGGCCACATCCCCGGGATCGAGCGCCCGGTCCAACGCCGCCACATCGTTGAACGGGATCACCCGGGTCTGGTCGGTCACGCCCGGAGGCAGACCGGGTTCCTCGGGGACCTCGTGCCCGTCCCGGAGCGCCACCAGGGCCTGGTCGAAGTGGCCGTGGTACTTGCCCTCGAACATCACGGCCCGAGGGCGACCGGTGGCCACCCGGGCCACCCGGATCACCTCGGTGTTGGCCTGGGAGGCCGACAGCGTGAACTGCCACTTCGGGAGCGACCACCGCCGGGCGAGCTCCTCGGAGACCCAGATCGCGTCCTCGACGGGGAGCAGGAACTGGTTGCCGGCCGCCATCCGTCGAGCCACCGCCTCCACCACCTGCGGGGGCGTGTACCCGCAGAACATGCTCATGTCGGCGATGTTGAGATCGACGTACTCGTGACCGTCCACGTCCCGGAAGCGGGCGCCGTGCCCGTCCAGCGCCCAGACGGGCGGATGATCATAGGTGCCGGGATCGGCGAGCCAGGCCATCGGCACGCCGTTCGGCATGGAGGCCCGGGCCCGAGCCAGCAGCTCCAGGGAGCGGGGGTGCTCGGCGCGGAACCGCTCGTCCTCGCGCCCCTTCAGCTCGGCGATCCTGCCGGGGTCCGGGCCCATGGGTCACCCAGCCTAGCGGTTGCTACAGTCCGCCCCGTGCCCGACCCGTTCTCCTGGCATCCGGAGCCCGAGCTGATCGGCTTCCGCGACCCGGCCCGCTCTCGGGCGGCGCTGGAGGAGCTGGGGCGGGCGGCGTGGGAGGCCTCCCTCGACTACCTCTACGAGGAGGCAATGCGCCGGCCCGTCGCCCCCGAGTCGTACCCGGACCTGCGGCGGTGGTTCTTCGGTCCGTCGAACGAGCCGGCCCCCGCCCCGCTGGAGCCGGCCCCCTGGAAGCAGGTCCTGGCCCAGTTCCGGGAGCGGGTGGCCCCGCACGTGTTCAACTCGCAGCACCCCGGCTCGTTCAGCTACTTCACCCCACCGCCACTGCCGGCGTCGATCGCCGGAGAGGTGCTCTCGCAGTGGGTGCACCAGGGCGTGGATGTGTGGGCGGCCGGGCCGGTGGCTGCCCTGGTGGAGGAGGAGGTCACGGCCTGGCTGCGCGATCTGGTGGGGCTCGGCGCCGAGGGATGGGGCGTCCTGACCTCGGGAGGCGTGATGGCCAACATCATGGCCATCAACGTGATCCGCGACGTGCACCTGCCCCGTGTGCTGGACCTCCGCGACCAGCCCCGGGGACGCGACCTGGAGGGCGTGCGGGTCTACGCGTCGGACCAGGCCCACTTCTCGATCGAGCGGGCCCTGTCCACGCTGGGATTCCCCACCGATACCCTGCGGATCGTCCCCTCAGACGAGCGGTTCCGTCTACGAGGAGACCCGGTGGCCCGAGCCGTGGCCGAGGACCGGGCGGCCGGCCGCACCCCGCTGGCCATCGCCGCCGACAGCGGCTCCACGAACACGGGCTCGGTGGACCTGGTGGGCGAGCTGGCCGAGGTGGCCCGGGCCGAGGGGATGTGGCTCCACGTCGACGCCGCGTACGGGGGCGCCGCCCGGCTCTCGGATCGGGACGCCGGTCGGGTGCCGGACCTGGAGCGGGCCCACTCGGTGACGATCGATCCCCACAAGTGGTTCTTCCAGGCCTACGACGTCGGGGCCCTGGTGGTCCGCCGCCGCGAGGACCTGCTGCGCACCTTCCACCGCGAGCCCGAGTACTACCGCTACCCCAAGCCCGAGGACGCGCCCCTGAACTGGATGCAGTACTCGATCGAGGGCACCCGGCGGTTCCGCGCCCTGAAGCTGTGGCTGTCGTGGAAGCACCTGGGGAGCGCCGGGCTGGGACGTCTGATCGAGGCGAACGACGACCTGGCCGCCCACCTGGCCCGCCGGTGCCGCGAGAGCCCGGATCTGGAGGCCGTCCCCACCGAGCCGGAGCTCTCCGTGGTCTGCTTCCGACACCTCCCGCCCGGCCTGGGGCCCGACGAGCTGGACCGGTACCAGGACCGGCTGCAGCGGGCGTTAGAGGTCTCGGGGGAGGCGTGGGTGTCCACCACCCGCCTGCGGGGCCGCACCTACCTGCGTGCCGGCATCGTCAACTACCTGTCCACCGCCGAAGATGTGGACCGGATGCTGGACGCCCTCCGACGGCTCTCGCCGAGCGTTACCCAACCGTAACGACTCCGCCCCTCGTCCGAAACACTCCGGCGGGACGATGTGATCCACCGACGGGCCAAGGAGAGGCCATGGCGGCGACGGATCGGCCCCTGCGCGGGTTCTCGCGTTCCTACCTGGATCTATCGATGGCTCACTGGCGGATCGCGGCGGTCCCCCTTGGGACAGGGCCGAGCGCCACGTCGGAGTCGGCTTCCCCAGGCCCCTCCGACGAGACCGGGGTCGCGCGCCGCGCCGAGGACGGTCCCGTC
>DASQQQ010000087.1:0-17167 GCA_035643355.1 Actinomycetota bacterium
CCTGCGACCCCGGAGGGTCAGAGCGGGCTTGATGCTGAACAGCCGGACCACGACCTCGCTCCTTTCTCTAAAACTAAGACCTCTAGGTGTTAGGGCGAACCCTACGGAAAGATGGAGCTTCTGTCAATCCTCTTGCCGGTACCCCAGATGAGGTGCTTGGATCCCCCTCGCCTGTTCTCCGTATCGCTAGGATCTCTTGGTGTAGGATTGATCCATGCTGGAGCGGCTGAGGCGGGACGCGCGGGCGCTTGGGGCGCTGGAGGACGAACTCCGTCGCTCCCTGTACCTGTTCGTACGGGCCGGCGGACGGCCGGTCAATCGGGAGGAGGCGGCGGCGGCTGTCGGGATCTCCCGCAAGCTGGCCGCGTTCCATCTGGACAAGTTGGTGGACCGAGGCCTCCTCACCTTCACCTACGAACGACCGCCCGGGCGCGGAGGCCGCGGCGCCGGGCGATCGGCCAAGTACTACCGACCCTCCGATCGGGAGGTCGAGGTGTCCATCCCCGAGCGGCGCTACGACCTGCTCGGGTCGGTGCTGCTGCGGGCCCTCCGATCGCGGGAACCCGGTGAGGCCGCCGGGGAGGCCGCAGGCAGGGCGGCCCGTGAGACGGGGTTCCAGATGGGACGTGACGAGCGGCAGGGTCTCGGCATCCCTCCGGCCGGCCCGGAACGAACGATGGCTCTGGCCGTTCGACTGCTGGAACGGACGGGGTTCGAGCCCTACGAGGACGAGCCGGGCTCCATCCGGCTGCGGAGCTGTCCGTTCCAGGCGCTGGCCGAGCGGGATCGCGATCTGGTGTGCGGTATGAACCACTGCCTGATCGGCGGCGTGGTCGCGGGGCTGGGGAGCGAGGCCGTCGATGTGCTCCTTGATCCGCTGCCGGGTGGATGCTGCGTCACGCTGAAGGCGCCGGCGCACTAGGGCTCAGCCGCTCGAGGGCTCCAGCGCGCCGACCATCCCCAAGCTCTGGTGGTACTTGCAGAAGAAGACCGCTTGGCCCGACTGCGGGATGGTCACGGTGACCGTCTGGTGCTCGCCCGGCGACACGTCCTGGTCGATGCTCTGGCCCTGGATCGAGAAGTTGTGCAGCACGCCGCTCTCGTTCTTCAGCTCGATGGTGACCTGCTCGCCAGGCGTGCCCTTCACGATGGTGGGGTCGAAGTAGAAGTCGTTCATCTGCACCTCGAGCTGGCCCTGTGCGCTCACGTCCTTCGTGCCGTGATCGTTGGCCCGCTGGCCGCCGATCGTGATCGTGCCGCCCCCGCCTCCGCCGGTGGCCGTCGGGCTCAGGGTTGGGCTCGTGGCGGGCTCACCGGTGGGGCTGGCCGTGCCCGATGCAGCGGTGCCCGAGCCACCCGAGCAGGCCGCACCCAGCAACCCCAGGGCCACCGTCAGCGCGATCAGCGACGTCCGCTTCCTCATCTCCTCACTCCTCATCCCGTCGGACCAGATGCCGGTCCTTCCATGCCCGCTGCGGACCGGATCTCTGTCACGTGCCGGCCAACCCACACCAGGCGGCGTCGTGCCGCCCGGTGGTCTACGGACGCCCGGGCTGGATGGTTCATCAGCGGGCCTGATCTCCCGATGGTTCCACCGGGGCGATCTCCGCTTCGGTCAAGGCCGACCGCGCGAGGAGTTTTGCCCCTTCGAGGACCGCCGGTGCAGGGCCGGGTCGGGCCGGGGGGCCTTCAGCGATCCGGCCCGGCCTTGCCGGCGCTCCGCTGGAGGTCTCGGGCCTCGCCTCGGTTCTCGTGGGCCTCGTTGAGCGCCGCGATCGACACCAGCAGGGCCGCGGCCGGGTCGGCCCACCACCACCCCAGCCCGGCGTTCAGGGCCAGGCCGGCGAGCGTCGCCGTCGACAGCATCCCGTCGAGGAAGGTCATCGAGGCCTCGGAGGCCAGCGGCGCGGAGCCGAGCCCGGCGGCCGTGCGTCGCTTGGCCACGGCCAGCCCGAACATCACCAGGGCCGTCACCGCCAGGTACGTGATCCCGGCGAGCGAGTGCCCGGCCCGCTGGCCGCCCGCGAGGTTGCGGATCGAAGCCGCAGCCAGGATCAGGGCCAGAGCCAGGAAGGCCCCGGCCACCAGGTTCAGCGCCAGCGCCGTCCGGTCGGGACGATCGATCTGGTGACCGGGCCGGACGTGCCAGACCACCACGCCGGAGGCGAACACCTCGATGACGGAGTCGGTGCCGAAGCCGACGAGCGCCAGCGAGCCGGCCGCCAGCCCCAGCCAGATCGTCAGCACGGCCTCGCCCAGGTTCCACGCGATCGTCGCGTACTCGAGCCGCAAGGCTCGCCTCCGCAACGCGTCCCTGGCGGTCGTCGTCGCCATGCCCACATCATCCCAAGGCGAACATGCCGGCCAACCCGAACGCTCTGGTGCCCGTTGGGTTGACATTCAAGTCGACTTCAATGCCTAGCCTCGGTCCATCGACGGCGATCGGCGACGACGGTGGATGCCAGATGGAAGGAGCGTCATGGGTCTGAACGAGGTGGAGATCGAGTACTGCGTGCCGTGCGGTCTGTTGCCCACGGCCGAGGAGACGGCGCACACGCTGCTGTCCACCTACGGGCAGCGTCTGGGTGGGCTCCGTCTGAAGCCCGGGCACGGCGGGGTGTTCCGGGTCAGCGTGGACGGCACCCGCGTCTTCGACAAGAGCGAGGACGGCTACGACGTGGCGGCCATCGTGTCCCGGGTGGACGAGCGCCTGGCTCCCGAGCGGAGCCTTCGTTCCTGAGCGAAGGGCAGGCTCGGGCGATGGTGCGGTGGACGGTAAAGTGGACTTGAATCTTCACCAAGGGGCAGGCTATGTCGACCTACACGATCTCCGAGGTGGCGACCCGCACGGGCTTCTCGACCCCGACGCTTCGCTACTACGAGCAGATCGGACTGATCCCGCGGCCGGAGCGTACCGAGGTCGGCTACCGGGTCTTCACCGAAGAGCATCTCCGGATCCTCGACTTCATCGGACGGGCCAAGCGGCTCGGCCTGCCGCTGGAGGAGATCGCGGTTCTGGCCGAAGCCTGGGCCAAGCGGGATTGCCGCGCGACCCGGGAGCAACTCGAGCGCCTGGTCGAGACCAAGCTGACCCAGGTCCGGCACCTGATCGGCGACCTCATCCGGTTTCGGGATCAGCTGGAGGAGGTCCACCTGGAGCTCACGGATCGACCGGCGCCGCGCCGGTGCGGACCTGACTGTGGCTGCGAGATCGAGGTCAACACGATCGATCGGGACGAGGTCCGCGTGCTCTCGCTGGTCTCGCTCAGCCCGACGCACGGCTGATCTCGCTGACCATGGTGCGTGAGCGATCTGCGGTCGGGTAGAACAGCGTCTCGGCGAGTCGACGAGCGCCCGTGGCTCAGCGGTGAGAGGATCCGACGGGCACCGAGCGCTCTGCGGCAGGTAGCTCAGGTGGTACTTGAAGGCAGCGGATCCGGCGATGACCTTCCCCCGGACCTCGAACGCCGGCATACCGTAGGGGATGCCTTGGTCGGCATCGGGAACGATCGCCAGGATGGCCTCGCGGAGGTCGGCCAGGGCTCCGTTTGGGCTCCTCGAGTGCTTCGAGGTACTCGTCGATCTCCTCGGCCGACACGCTCCATCCTATCCAGGCCTGCTGGTCCAGGCCTGCTGGAACCTCGCCTGAGACGGCGGTCCTCGGGATCCTGCTTGACCAACGCCCCGGCCCAGCTCAGAGGATCCGGCGTAGCGGTGTCCGCGTCACGAGCGGCCAAGCGAGGGCGAACGAGCCCACGATCCCGAGTGTGGCCACAAGAAGCGCCTTGATGTCTCCGGGGATAGCGGCGGGTCGGAGCGTTAGCTCAAGGGCGATGATCACCGGGCCCTGCAGCATGAACGCCGCGTAGGAGCCGCGGGCCATGATCTGCCGCAGCGGCCCCGTCGCGTTCAGATGCCGCTGGACGAAGGACAGGACCCAGATCGGTCCCGAGACGGCGAGGATGCCCTCGCTCATCGCCCACACCAGCGCCAACCCACCCCAGCCACCGAAGTACACGTCTTGACCCAGGCCGCGCAAATCCGCGGTCACGGCAACGGCCACGACCACGAGCGACGCAGCGATGGTGGCGATCCCGCTGCATCGCGAGACAGCGCGCGGTACGTCGCGGAGCCATCCTCGTCCGGCCGCCACGATCCCCAGGCCGAACGTCGCCAGGTACTCCGGCCACCCCCACGCCTTCACGTTTAGCGGCTGGTTGGAGTCCATCGGGAGGGCCAGCCGCACCAGGAACAGGGAGATGCCGACGCCGAGCGCCAGCAGGACCAGCGTCGGCCCGCCCAGCGCTCGCTCCGAAGGTCCCCCTTCCGGGCACCGCCAGCGCCATGCGACGTAGAGGATCGAGTAGAGCAGGAGAACCCCCACGAACCACACCGGGCCGTTGTCCAGTACCGGGTCGGTGTTCGTGACCGAGTTCCAGAATCCTCGGTGACGGAACGGTCCGAGCAGCGCGTACTCCAGCAGCGGCCACACCAGCAGCGTGTAGACCGCCAGCGGCACACCCAGCCGCAGAAGACGATCGAGGGTGAAGCGGGTCGGTCCCTTGCGTTGGAGCGATCCCGGGGTCAGCAGGCCCGAGACCAGGAAGAACAGGGCCATGAGGAACAGTCCACCGAGGAGCAGGTACAGGAGGGCGTACACCTTCTCTACGAGCTCCGACAGCGTCGTCTCCTGCACGTCCTGGTAGGTCCAACTGCCGAAGGTCGCGTACCCCATCACGGCATGCGAGGCGATGATGCCCGCGATGAGGACCGTCTTGAGGTTGTCCAGGTATGCCAGCCGCGTTCCCACCGGGGCCCGACGGACGAGGCCCTCGCCCAGCTGTGTGGGCCCCATCGGTGGGGGGATCGAGATGGCTCCCCGCTCGGCCACGCCCGGCCGCCGAACCGTCATGCGCCCCTCCCGGCCGCCGTCCGGCCGATGATCCTTACCCCCAGTCCCTCCAACCGCGACCGAGGGCCGGCCGACGCCCAGGGGATCACCCACGGATGGGGGGAGCTGGCCGTGCAACCTCGCGATGCGCCGATCAGGGGGGCGGTGAAGTTCTTCATGATCGAGGCCAGGCCGTGGTACGGCCATCCTTCGGTGGGTCAGCCGAGCGGGGGACGAGGAGAGCTCTCAGAAGGACCGGGGGCCTGGGATGCACAGGCCCCCGAGCACGGCACGAGCGCCAAACCCGGAGCAAGGCGCTCGCGGGAGATTCTGGAGGATGCGTGTACAGGCCGGGTCCTTCGGCAGAGCACCCGCGAGGCTCGCCGCCCATCGCGACCCCTCCCTCCCCGGCGTGGCACAGAGCTGGGATCCTGCCTCCTCGGCGGGTCTCCCGGTCCACCGGGTCACGCGGGTCCACCATCCCTCGCGCGCCTCAGCGTGTCGCGGGCCTGGTGACCCGGGACGTTGGGGACCGACTCGCACCCTCGGGATCTCCACGGTCGGTGCGCGGACGAAGACCCGGGTCCGGTGACACACTTGCCGCTATGGAGGAGCTTTCCGCCCGGGGGTTTTTCGATGCACTCGCCGGCGAGTACCACCTCCTGCTCGATGACTGGTGGGAGGCGGCCGAGACCCACGGTCGGATCATCGGCGGGCTCCTGCGTGAGCACGGTGTCCCTCCCGGGGAGGGGCTGCTCGACTGCACGTGCGGCATCGGGACCCAGGCGTTGCCACTGGCTCGCCAGGGGTATCGGGTGCTGGGCACGGACCTCAGCGCGGCGGCGATCGCGCGTGCCCGGAAGGAAGCCAAGGAGCGAGGCATCCAAGTCGAGCTCGCCGTTAGCGATGTCCGGCAGGTTCATCGGCTCGTCCCCTCCCCCGTTGAGGCCGTGATCGCGTGCGACAACTCGTTCGCCCACCTGCTCACCAAGGACGACCTGCGGGCCGCTCTCCGCTCCGTCCGGGCCTGTCTGGCCCCAGGCCGGCTGTTCCTGGCGAGCATCCGCGACTACGACAGGCTCTCGGAGGAGCGGCCCACGGGCGTCGTCCCTCTCACGTACCCCACCGGCGGTCCGCGCAGGATCGTGGGGCAGGCCTGGGAGTGGTCCGAGTCCGCCGAGGCGCTCCTGATCAGGCTGTTCATCTTGAGGGAGGAGCACGATGACTGGTCGTGCTCCTTGTGGGCCACCCGGCTCCGAGCCTGGCGCCGCCACGAGGTCGACTCGGCGCTCGGGGTGGCTGGGTTCCACGACATCGTCTGGCACTTCCCCGATGACAGCGGCTACTACCAGCCCATCGTCACCGCCAGGGCGATGTAGAAGGCCGCTACCCTGGCGAGTGCCCCTCAGCCTAGAGGTCTCAGGCCGACATGGATCGCAGAACCTCCCGCGCCCGAGCGGCGCGGACGAGGTTGCCCTTGCGCTCCCACATCTCCACGGCCTGCGTCGCCAGATCGATCGCCTCGGCCTGCCGGCCGGCCTCGTTGAAGATCGGACCGAGGTCCATCCAAACCCCAGCCTGCAGGTCGGTGTCCTGGATCCCGTGCGTCAACTCCACGGCCTCGCGCCCGGTCCTGACCGCCGACTCCAGGTCCCCCCGTGCGGCCAGGATCTTCGCCCGCGCCCGGCGGAGCAGGATCTGGTCCATGACGTCGCTGTCGGCGCTCATCGACCAGGCCCGGGCGGCCTGGGACTCGGCCTCCTCGAACCGGCCCATATCGGCGAGCACGTCGGCGAGCAAGGCGAGGAACCCCGACAGGTGGCCCAGATCGCCCATCTCCTCGAACACCGAGCAGGCGCGGCGCACTGCCGCCTCCACCGCCGGGAGCGATGCGGCTCATCGAGGACCACTCCGAACGCGTCGGGTACCTGCTGAAGGAGCGTGTGTTCGACGTCGCGATCCTGGTGGACGCCCTGCGTCGGATCGCCGACGCCGAATGCGTGATCGATCCGACGATCGTGTCCCGGCTCGTCGGCCGGCGCCGGCGGGCAGACGCGCTCGAGGCCCTCACGCCGCGTGAGCGAGAGGTCATCGGGCTGGTGGCGGCGGGGCTGTCCAACTCCGCGATCGCTGAACACCTCTACGTCACCGAGCGGACCGTCGAGGCACACACCAAGCAGATCTTCCAGAAGCTCGCTCTCGAGGCAGATCCAGGCTCGAACCGGCGCGTGCTGGCCGTTCTCGCCTACCTCCGTTCTTAGGTCCGTGATAGGGGAGCAGCGTATTGCAGCTCCATGGCTCGGCGGGATGCCTCCTCGACATCATCGGGGGGTTCGGAGGAGAATCCTGCACCACCGAGTGGCGGAGGAGGACGGTCACGTGCATGGGCTAGTGGTGAGGGTAAACATCGAGTCGGGTCGGGAAGCCGAGGCTGCGGAGTTCCTGAAGGCCACCGTGCTTCCCGCCGTGAAGCAGTCACCGGGCCTCGTCGCTGCATACTGGTGGCAGGGCTCGGAGGGAGGGCAGGGGTCGTCACTCGCGGTCTTCGACAGCGAGGAGGCGGCACGAGGGGCTGCAGCCATGGCCTCGAGCGGTCAGGTCCCTATGCCCGACTACGTCTCCATGGCGGGCGCGGACGTCGTGGAGATCCAGGCGTCGATCTGACGCGCTCCCGAAGCGCTCGCTCTTACGACTCGAGGTCTACGTCGGCCCCTACCGTCCCGCGGCTGCTCCTGCTGGTCCCCGACGGACAGGGCTCCGGAACGATGCCTGCGGGAGTCGCGAGTTGGACTGGAGTCCGTGCTCAGGAGTTCACCAGACGCAGGTTGGGACCGCTCGCTACACTTCTTTGTGTGCTTGCGGTCGCTTCGTGACCCGCCTTGTATGACGCTGGGGAGCGGTGAGCGGCAGGATGGGGGAGCGTCGCTGCAGGTAGACGGGCGCCGGTAGCTCAACGGATAGAGCATCTGACTACGGATCAGAAGGTTGGGGGTTCGAATCCCTCCCGGCGCGCCGATCGCGGTTCAGGACGTCGGGAACCTTCCCTCCAAGAACCCCGGGTCGCGGTAGGCGGGCTCGGGGTAGCGGTAGAAGCCCTCACCGCTCTTCCTACCCAGGCGCCCCGTGTCCACGTATCCGCGCAGGTACTTCTCGTTCTTCTCCAGCTGTGGATCGCCGAGCTGCTGAGCCCAGAAGGACGTGATCTTCCGGACGGTGCCACGGCCCACGTCGTCGAGCATCCCGAAGGGGCCGACGGGCATCTTCGTGACTCCCATCCAGGCCCGGTCGACGTCTTCCACGAGGGCGATCCGGTTCGCGGCGAGCGCGATCGCCTCTCGGTTCATGGCCTCGTACATCGAGTTGAAGGCGTACCCGTGATGCTCCTTGCGCAGATGGATCGGGATCTGCCCGATCCGAGGCGCGAAGGCGAGCAGCAGCTCGGTTACCTCGGGGGCGGTGCCTGGATGGGGCATGACGTCGACGACGTTCGCCGACCACACCGGCAAGTGGAAGTGCAGCGCCGCGAACCGATCCGGGCGACCGGTCGCGTCCGCGAACATCGAGGGGATCAGGCTCGACGTGTTCGTAGTGAACACCGTTCGTTCTGGGCACGGGCGATCGAACCGCGCGAAGACCGCCCTCTTGAGCTCCGGGTCCTCGGGCGCCGACTCGCTCATCAGGTCGGCCTCTTCGGCCTCGGCCTCATGATCCGGGCGGTGCCGATCAGGGGCAGCGCCCGGTCGCGCTCCGACCCGTCCATCAGACGGGCCGCCACGATCTGGTCCGCGGTAGAGCGGATGCCTTGCATCCTGGCCCGGAGGGCCGACGGCTGCACGTCATGGAGGACGACCTCGTACCCGTGCATCGCGCACTGGAGGCCGATCTGCTGCCCCATGGTGCCGGCACCGACGATCAACACAGGTCGCACGTCATCGATGTTCATCCTTCACCTTCCAAGAGCTGCCGCGACGACTCCATCCGGTCGATCTGGCGGAGCTGGGAGTGACGGATGTTCCGGGCCAGGAGCCGGAGGCGGAGGTCGCCCGGCTCGGAAAGCTTCCGCTCGCTCATCCGGATCGCACCCAGGTGATGGGGAACCATGAGTTCCAGGAAGCGGCGATCGAAGGCCCGGCCCTGCATCTCCGCCAGGCGGTCGACGTCCCCCTCCGGAGGCATCCCCGGCATCTCGTCACGCTCCTGGCCGCTCAGCGGCTCGACCTCGCCTCCGAACCACGCCGCCCACCAGTCCGCCATCAGCCGGATCTCCGCCCCGTGCTCGGCCATCAATCGGCCCAGAGCGCGAAGATCGGGGACCTCGGCCCGCTCGGCGGCCAGTTCGGCCAGCCGATCTCCGGTCCGGTGGTGCCCGGTCATCATGTGCAGGAACCGGCGGTCCTCCTCCTAACCCCGGATCGCCCACCGGAGCCCACGCCGGGTTCGTGACCGGACGTCGATGAAGGCCATCATGGGGATCGACGCGCCCAGGAGCGCTGCCGCCCTGCGCCCCACCGTCCGATCCCCCTCGCCGAACAGCATGGACAGCGGATAGGCGGCCGCCGAGCTGAGGTGCACGCCCATAGCGGTCCAGTACGGCACCTGCATCCGTAGGATCGGCTGCACCCAAGGCAGCGCCAGGTAGTACTCGATGGCCGCGGTGGCGGCGGCCCAAAGCGCCGCCGTGGCCAGCAGGAACGCCGTCCGGCGGCGACGAGGGACCCGGGGGACGATGGTCCCGAAGAAGACCACGGCCCAGAAGAAATCGGCGAGCTGGTGCGCGAGGATCCCAGCCGAGACGCCGACCGGACCCGGGCGGGAACGGATCGCTCGGTTCCTGAGCGGGACGGTGCCAACCTGCATCCAGTCAACGAGGGGGTCGCGGCCCGTATCCCGGGCTAGGAACTGCACGAACAGCGTGGAGTATGTGGAGGACAGGAGACCGGTCAGCGCCCCCGCCCGCAGATCGCTCCACGCGTGCTCGTCCCGGCGCCTCAGGAACTCCCTCACGGATCGCATCCCACCTCTGTTCCTGCCCAACGTGAGGAGGACCCATGCCACCGATCCCGCGGTATGGAAGGCCACGAGGATGGTAGGCGGCCGATGATGGCCTCCTTCGACGAGTTCCGGGTGCGGACCGACGACGGTGTCTCCCTGCATGCTCGCCGATGGAGGGCGTCGCGGGGCGGCCTGAGGACACCCCTCCGACCACCCGCCCGAGCGATGCTTCCGCTACGGGCTCGCGGGACCAGCGGGTCCGAAGACCCGTAGCGGGGGGGACCCGCCGACGGACCCCGGCCGCCGGGACGACGCTAGCCTGAGGGCGTTTCCTGATGGCCGCGGAAGACCGGGCTCGGGACGCCCTCGAGATGCTCGATGAGGAGGAGCGCCAGGTGCTCGTCCGAGTCGCAGGCATCCTGCGCCGGATCGACTTCGGGACGGTCCTGCTGGTGGTGCAGGACGGCAAGGTCGTCCAGATCGAGATGGCCGAGAAGTTCCGGTTGCGGTGATCGCGTCGGGACCTTCGGCCCATGGCACCGCTCCGGTGCCGAAGTAGCGTTCGCTGCAACATCGGCTGACCAGACGACTGGAGGCCGCGACGCATCGGCGTCGCGGCCCTTCTTCGTATGAGGGGAGGTTGGGCTCATGAGGAAGGCTCCGGCCCTCCTGTTGGTGGTGGCCCTGCTTACCACCGGATGCGCGAGCTCGGCATCCAGGGCCGAGGGAAGCTCGGACGTGCTACGGCTGGGGATGTTCCCCAACCTGACGCACGCCCCCGCGTACGTGGCCCTGGGGGAAGGCATCTTCGATCGGGACCTGGCCCCGACCAGGGTCGAGGTCACGTACTTCAACTCGGGCAGCGATGCTCAAGCCGCCGTCACCACCGGGGCGATCGATGCGACCTACATCGGCCCGGGACCCTCGATCACCGCCTACCTGCAGTCCGGCGAGGTGGCCATCGTGTCCGGTGTGGCCTCCGGTGGTGCCTCCTTCGTCATCCGCAAGGGATCGGGGATCTCCGAGTCGGCGGATCTGCACGGCAAGAAGGTCGCCGTCCCCGGGATCGGGAACACGCAAGACGTGGCCCTGCGGACCTGGCTCAAGGACCACGGCCTCCGGGCCAAGGACGCGGGGGGCGACGTGGCGGTGGCCGCGATCGACAACCCCGAGCTCCTGCAGACGTTCCAGGCAGGGCACGTGGACGCGGCCTGGGAGCCGGAGCCGTGGCCGAGCTTCTTGATCCAGCAGGGCGTGGCGCGGCTCTTCGTGGATGAGGCGACCCTATGGCCACGGGGACGCTTCGTGGTCGCCAACCTGCTGGTGAACACGATCTTCCTGAAGGCCCATCCCCACATCGTGAAGCGGTTGGTCAGGGCCAACGTCGAGGCGATCCAAGCCATCTCGGACGACCCCACCCACGCCCAGGAGGCTGCCCAGGCCGGACTGATCCAGGCCGGCGCTCCCTCCTTCGACCAGTCCGTCGTGGACGCGGCCTGGTCGAAGCTCGAGTTCACCTGGGATCCGCTGCCCGAGACGCTCTGCAAGGACGCTCGGGATGCCCACGCCCTCGGGTACCTGGAGCAGGATCCGAAGGACATCTCGCGCATCTACCGGCTGGGCATCCTGAACGAGGTGCTGAAGGAAGAGGGGGAACCTCCGGTGGAGGTTCCCGCATGAGGACCTTGCCACGGCTCCGTGCGGTGCCGGACCTCGAGACGGCTTCCCCGAAGCTGTCGGCGCGCGGCGTGTCGAAGTCGTTCCGTAGCGCCCGTGGCGGGACGGTGCCGGCCCTGGTCGACATCGACCTCGAGATCCGTCGGGGCGAGTTCGTGTGCCTGATCGGTCCCTCCGGATGCGGCAAGACGACCCTGCTCAACCTGTTCGCCGGCCTGGATGCCGCGGACCAGGGGGATCTCCGGATCGATGGTGCTGCCATCACCAGGCCCGGGCCCGATCGCGCCGTCCTGTTCCAGGAGCCGGCCCTGTTCCCTTGGCTGAGCGTCCTGGCCAACGTGGAGTTCGCGTTGGAGATGCTGGGGGTGCCGAAGGACGAGCGGCGGGACCGGGCCATGCACTGGCTCCACCGGGTCCATCTGGGGCGGTTCGCCGATGCCCAGCCTCACGAGCTCTCCGGTGGAATGCGCCAGCGGGCCGCGATCGCCCGGGCCCTGTCGTGTCAGCCCGAGGTGCTGCTGGCCGACGAGCCCTTCGCCGCCCTCGATGCCCAGACGCGGGAGATCCTCCAGGGCGAGCTCCAGGAGGTGTGGTCGGAGACGCGGAACACATTCCTGTTCGTGACCCACAACGTTCGCGAGGCGGTCTTCCTGGCCGACCGGGTGATCCTGATGTCGGCCCCGCCGGGAACCTTGGTGACCGAGCATCGGATCGAGGCGCCCAGGCCTCGCGACTTCGAGGACATCCTGCTGTCCAAGGTGGTGGTGGACATCCACGCCCACCTGTCGAGGGAGGTGGAGAAGGTTGTCGCGCGTGAGGTCGGTCCTTAGCCAGCTCTGGCCGCGGCTCGCGGCGATCGGCGGCTTGCTCCTGGTGTGGTGGCTGGCGTACCGGAGCGGGCTCTTCAACCCGGCGGAGCTTCCGTCACCCGGCCAGGTGATCACCGCGTTCGGCGACACGTTCTTCAAGCCGCACCCCCCTCGGGAATCGATCCTGGCGGCCACCCAGGCCAGTCTCATCCGCCTGTGCGTGGGTCTGGCCATGGGAATCACGGTGGGAACGTCGATCGGCCTCAGCATGGCCGTCTCGTCCAGCGTGCAGCGGAGCGTGGGCAGCCTGATGTCGGGGTTGCAGGCGCTGCCGTCGATCTCCTGGCTGCCCCTGGCCATCCTGTGGTTCGGGCTGACCGAGCGGGCGATCCTGTTCGTGGTGATCATCGCCTCGATCCCTGCGGTGGCGATCGCCGCCGCGTCCAGCATCCGGTTGGTGCCTCCGCTGTTCGTGCGGGCCGGTCGCACGATGGGCGCGCGCGGGTGGACGTTGTACCGACGCGTGGTGCTGCCGGCCGCGGTCCCCGGATACGTGGGCGGGCTGCAATCCGCGTGGGCCCTGGGGTGGCGTGCCCTGATGGCCGGGGAGCTCATCTCCACTGGGAACAAGGGCCTGGGGCATCTGCTGGATGCGAACCGGCAGCTGTTGCTGACCTCGAACATCTTCGCGGTGATGCTGATGATCATCGTGGTGGGCATGGCGGTCGAGATGACGCTGGGATCGATCGACCGGCGGGTCCGAGCTCGGCGGGGTCTCGTGCTCGCCACCTGATCGACATCCGGCCGCGGACGATGGCTCGCCCCCGGGCGCTGACGCAGGATAGGCTCCGGTCGATCGGAGGGGAGGACGTGCCGTGCAGAGGAACCGCTCCATCCTGTGGGCGCTGCTGCTGATCGCGATCGGCGTGGTCCTGCTCCTCCGCAACAGCGGCACGATCGCTGAGGACGTTCGGATCTGGCCCATCCTGCTGATGGCGGTCGGCGCGTGGCTGCTGATCGAGCGCCTGGCGTTCGGGACGCGGTGGGGCGGGGGTTCGGCGCGCCCCTGGTGATCCTGGCGATCGGGGTCACGTTCTTCCTGCAGGACGTCGGGGCGATCTCCACGGACATCACCATCTGGCCGGTCGTCCTGATCGCGGTCGGCGTCGCGATCGTCCTGTCGGCGGTCCCAGCCCGTGGCCGCCGCGCTTGGGGACCGGTGAGGGAGACGGTGCCGCTGGACGGTGCCGCTTCGGCCCGGGTGGTGGTGAAGCACGGAGCCGGGCGGCTGACCGTGACCTCACAGGTGAACCCAGACCTTCTGGTCGATGGCTCCTTCGGGGCCGGGGTCCGCAAGCGCGTGCGGCGGAGCGGCGATCGGCTGGACGTGATGCTGTCCCACCAGGGCTGGTGGATGGAGCACGCGAGGTCCTGGAGCGGGAGCGGGGGACCCCTCGACTGGGAGGTCGGTCTCTCCCGACTCGTGCCCCTGGAGCTGGAGATGGAGGGTGGGGCCCACCGGGCCCGGCTGGACCTGTCGGACCTGCAGGTTCGCGAGCTCCGGGTGGAGACCGGTGCCAGCGAGACGACCATCACGGTCCCCTCGAAGGGCCACTGCCGGGCCCGGGTTGAGGCCGGTGCCGCCTCGGTCACGGTCCGGATCCCGCCGCACACGGCGGCCCAGATCAGGGTGCAGGGTGGCCTGTCGGGCGTCCGTGTGCCCGAGACGCGCTTCCCGGCCGTCCCCGGCGGCTACCGATCGCCGGACTTCGAGGAGGCCGCGGACCGCGTGGAGCTCGAGATCCAGGCGGGAGCCGCGGGGATCACGATCGAGTGACGGCGCGCCATTCAGCCGGGCAGGCCGGCGCTTCGGAGCGCACGGGCCCGTGACTCCTCGGTGAGGCGCTCCAGGGACTCGGAGAACCCTGCCACCGGCGCCTCGGGCCGATCGATGAGCGTCGCCCCTCCGGGCAGCCGGACCAGGTCGGATTCGAAGAGCCGCCGGGCCGTCTCGACGTTTCGCGGCGGTCCCGTGCGGTGGCCCTCGAGCATCACCGGGACCAGCAGCGGCTCCGCGCCGGGCGGCGGGGGCTCGTCGCGGAGGGCCACCAGGTCTCGCTGGGCCGTGCGGTACACCTGCTTGCGCCCGGGCTCGGTGGCCTTGGCCTCCGAGAGCTTCAGCACCGGCCGACCGTCGTACTCCACGAGCTTGTAGACCGAGTCCAGGTAGGGCGCGTCCGCGGATACCCCCACGCGGGTCCCCACCCCGACGGCGTCGATGGGGGCGCCCGCCCGCACCAGGCGGTCCACGTCGTGCTCGTCGAGCCCTCCGCTGGCGAAGATGCGTACGTGGGGCAGTCCCTCGTCGTCCAGGATGCGGCGGGCCTCGCGTGAGAGCTGCTCCAGGTCCCCGCTGTCCAGCCGGATCCCCAGGCGGTCGGTGAGGCCAAGGTCCCGGATCACCCGGGTGGCCGTGCGGACGCCGTTGGCGGTGTCGTAGGTGTCAACCAGGAACACGGCCCGGCCGGGGAAGTCCTGCGCGAACGCCCTGAAGGCCTCCGCCTCGGTCGGGAAGGCCTCGATGTAGGAGTGGGCCATCGTGCCCGTCGCCGTGAGCCCGTAGCGCCGAGCGGCCTCCACGTTGCTGGTCGCTGTGAAGCCGGCGATCGCCGTCGTCCTGGCCACCGCCATCGCCGCGTCGGTGCCTTGCGTGCGCCGGAAGGCGAAGTCCACCACGTCCCGGTCGCGGGCGGCCAGTCGGCAGCGGGCGGCCTTGGAGGCGATCGCCGTCTGGAACGAGATCTGGTTCAGCAGGAAGGTCTCGACCAGCTGCGCCACCGCGATAGGTGCCGTGATCTCCAGCAGCGGCTCGTCGGCGAGGAGGACCCGTCCCTCCGGGACGGCCCACACCTCGCCGTCGAAACGGGTCTCGCGGAAGGCCTCCAGGCTGGGCTCGTCGAAGCCGAGCTCCTCCCGCAGGTATCGGAGATCCTCCTCCTCGAACCCGAAGCCCTCCAGGAACTCCAGGCACGGCTCCAGCCCGGCGGCGACCAGGAATCCCCGCTCCGGGGGGAGCCGCCGGACGAACAGGCTGAAGGTGGCGGTCCGGTTCATGCCCCGGCGGAGGTAGCTCGCCGCCATGTTCAGCTCGTACAGGTCAGTGAACAGGCCCCCACCCATGGCGTACAGGCTACGCGAAGCCCGGTGCCACCCCGACCCTAGGTCGTGGGGGCAAGGGGCCCGGGACCGGTGCGCCCTTCGTCCCCTGGCACATCGCTATCGCTCGGGGACGCTATCCGTGGAGGTGTGAGCCCGTGAGGTTCCTCGAGCGCAGCGACTTCGACCGGCTCCTGTCGTCCCTGGTGGAGTCCGGCTACGACCTGATCGGACCGACCGTCCGCGACGGGGCCGTCGTGCTGGAGCCCATCGATGGTGTGCACGATCTACCCCGCGGTGTCCGCGATGAGCAGGGCCCGGGCCGGTACCGGCTGTCCCCCACCGGCGGGGACGAGCTGTTCGCCTGGTCCCACGGACCGGACTCAGCCAAGCGGTTCCTGTTCCCGGCCCGCGAGGTCCTCGGCACGGTGGCCAGGGGGGACAGCCGGATGAGCCCGGCCACGTCGCAGGACGGCGAGCGGCCCCTGGCCTTCGTTGGGCTCCGTTCCTGCGATCTGCACGCGGTGGCGATCCAGGACCGCGTGTTCATGGAAGCCGATCCCGCGTACCGCCGGCGGCGGGAGCGGGCGGTGTTCATCGGCGTGAACTGCGAGCACCCCGGCTCAACGTGCTTCTGTGCCTCGATGGGTGCGGGTCCTCGATGCGCGGTGGGCTTCGACCTCGCCCTCACCGAGCTACCCACGGGTTTTGTGGTGGAGGTCGGTGGTCCGCGCGGGGAGGAGCTTATCGAGGCGGTCACCACCCGGGAGGCCTCCGAGGAGGAGGAGGACGCCGCGCTCCGGGTGACCCGGGAGGCCGAGGTCCGCATGGACCGGACCCTGGACACGCAGGACATGCCGGAGGTCCTGTACCGGAACCGGCGCCACCCCAGGTGGAAGGAGGTGGCTGAGCGGTGCCTGGCATGCGGCAACTGCACCTCGGCCTGCCCCACGTGCTTCTGCCACGACCTGGTGGACGCCTCGGATATCACCGGCGCCCGTGCCACCCGGACCCGCGAGTGGGCGAGCTGCTTCAGCGAGGAGTACAGCTGGGCGGCCGGCGCCTCGGTCCGGGCGGGACGGGACGCGCGCTACCGGCAGTGGCTCACCCACAAGTTCGCTTCCTGGATCGACCAGTTCGGGACGTCCGGATGCGTGGGCTGCGGGCGCTGCATCACCTGGTGCCCGGTGGGCATCGACGTGACGGAAGAGGTCGCGGTGATCCGCGCGACCGACGGCGAGGTGGAGGTGGTTGCCCAGTGAGCGAGGCGGCGAAGCTGCTGGAGCCGGAGGGCACGCTTGGTCGGGTAGGGGTGATCCGCCGTGTCGTGCCCGAGACCCCGGACGCGACCACCTTCTGGACCACCTTCCGGGCCGGGGACGGCGAGGGCTACGCGTTCCGCCCCGGTCAGTTCAACATGCTCTACCTGTTCGGGATCGGCGAGGTCCCCATCTCGATCTCCTCGGACCCCGGCCACCCCGAGTCCCTGGGGCACACGATCCGGTTCGTGGGTCGGGTGACGAACGCGTTCAGGGACCTGGCTCCGGGCGACGAGATCGGGATCCGCGGCCCATACGGGCGTCCGTGGCCGCTGGAGGAGGCGGAGGGCGGCGATGTCGTCGTGGTCGGCGGCGGGGTCGGC
>DASQQQ010000088.1:0-5474 GCA_035643355.1 Actinomycetota bacterium
GCACGAAGGCGATGAGGGCGTTCGAGAACGCCTCGGCGATCCGCTCCGCCTGGCGGGGGCCGGTGGCGGTGCCGGTGATGTCGAGGAACCCATCGCTTTGGGGATCGGGGGTGACCTGCACGTTCCCCGCCAACACCGAGGGATCGCCGGTCCACCCCAGCTCCTTCGCCGCGAGGTCAACCACGTCCGGCAGGGTGGCCACCCGCACCAGCGCAGGAACGTCCAGGATCGGCACCCCGGGGACGGTCGAGCTGGTTCCGTTCCCTAGCAGCGCGGTGGCCGAGTACCGTTGCGGCGCCGCCCGCACGGGTGCCACGGTAGAGGTGGTGAGCCACCCGGCCGCGGCCGCCACCAAGACGGCGGCCACGATCACCGCCCACCGCCGCCGGAAGGCCCTCAGATACTGGATGGGATCCATGCTGCGCTCCCTCGTGCCGCGACCACGGCGACCGCCGCCGCCTGGTTGTGGACGCCGAGCTTCTCGAAGATGCGGGTCTTGTGCTGCTCGACGGTCTTCGGGCTGATGCCCAGGAGCCGGGCCACCTGCTTGCCGGCCATCCCCTTGGCCACCAGCGTCAGCACCTGTCGCTCCCGCCGGGTGAGGCCCCTCGAACCATCGACGGCCCCGGACTCCGGCGCCAGGGCGGCCGCCAGACGGGAGACCGGGGCGTGCAGCGGCACCCGGATCCCTTCGTCCTCCGCCCCGTCGGTGGGCTGCTCGATCAGCACCACCCGGACCCCGAGCCGACGCAGCCGCGCCGCGGCATCCCTCGCCCCGGGAAGCCGACCATCCACCGCGGCCGCCTGAGCCCGCACCCCCATGGCCACCAGCTCGTCCGCGTCCGTGGTCACCCCCACCGGAACCAGCCCGGGGAAGCGGGCCAGCGCCGCCGCGAGGGCCTCGGCCGTCAGGGCCTCGGGATGGGCCACCAGCACCGTCCGGGAGCTCACGGCAGCCTCGCCTCCACCGGCTCCGCCTCCGCCTTGGTCGGGCCCACCGGGAGACGCATCAGCTCCGCCAGCTCGGCGAGCCTGCCCTCGCCGGCCAGCCCCTCGAGCTCGCTCAGGCGCGCACGCAGCAACGCTCGGTCCGGCACCGGCGATGCCGCCGCCACGATCCCGGGGTGGTCGGTGGACATGGGGCGCTCGTCGGCATCCACCAGCTCCTCGTGCAGCTTCTCGCCTGGCCGGATCCCGCAGATCTCGATCCGCACGTCGCGCTCGGGGACCCGCCCGGACAGGTGCATCAGCCGACGGGCCAGGTCCAGGATGTTGACCGGCTCGCCCATCTCCAGCGTGAAGACCTCGCCCCCCCGGGAGAGGGCCGCCGCCTGCAGCACCAGCTGGACCGCCTCCTGGACGCTCATGAAGTACCGGGTCATGGCCGGATCGGTCACGGTCACCGGCCCGCCGGCCTGGATCTGACGCAGGAACGTGGGGATCACGCTGCCCCGGCTGCCCAGCACGTTGCCGAACCGGACCGCGCACAGCACGGTGCCGCGCCCCGAGAGGCTGCGCACCACGTCCTCCGCCAGCCGCTTGGAGGCCCCCATCACGCTGGAGGGGCGGATCGCCTTGTCCGTGGAGATCAGGACGAACCGCTCCGCCCCGGAGGTGACCGCCGCATCGGCCACGTTGGCCGTGCCCAGGACGTTCGTGGCCAGGGCCTCCTGTGGGTGGTCCTCCAGCAGCGGGACGTGCTTGTGGGCCGCCGCGTGGAACACCACCTGGGGCTGATGCTCCAGGAACAGCTCCACCATCCGGGTCCGGTCCCGAACGTCCGCCAGGACCGGGACGGCCTTGGCGGAGGCACCGAGCGAGACCAGCAGGTCGTGCAGGTGGGTCTCGTCCCCGTCCAGCAGGAGCAGGCGGTCCGGCTCGAACCCGGCCACCTGAAGGGCGATCTCGCAGCCGATGGAGCCCCCGGCGCCGGTGATCAGCACCCGCTTGCCTCGCAGCAGGCCTCCCACCGCTTCCAGGTCGGTCTCCACCTGTCGCCTGCCCAACAGGTCCTCGATGTGCAGGTCGCGGAGGTCGCGGACCCCCACCCGACCCCCCACGAGCTGCCGGACCGAGGGCAGCACGCGCAGCGAGACCCCGGCCTCCTCGCTCCGGCGGGCCACGTCCCTGATCACCTCGCTGGTGGCCGAGGGGACGGCCAGCAGCACCTCATCCACCGCGTACCGATGGGCCAAGGAGGGGATATCGTCGCGGGTCCCCAGCACCCGCACCCCGTGCAGCGCCAGGCGCTGGCGCCGCGGATCGTCGTCCACCATGCCCACCGGTCGCAGCCCGACCTCGGGATGTCGGAGCACGTCGCTCAGCAGCTGGGCCCCCGAGTCGCCCGCCCCCATCACCAGGACCCGCTTGACGCGGCCCTCGTCCATCGCCACCTCCCGGCGCCTGAAGCCGAACAGCCGGCTCTGGAACCGGATGGCGCCGAACGCCACCAGGGCGCCCGCCGCCCCCATCAACGCGGCGGAGCGGGGCATCGGGACCCCCAGCCACTGGTCGGCCCCCATGACCAGGACCGCGGCCGTGATCCCGGCCAGGCCCAGGCGGCGGGCCTCCTGGACGCTGGCGTAGCGCCACATCTGTCCGTACAGCCCGAACAGATAGTTGGCCAGCAGGTGCGCCGCCATCAGCGCCGGGAAGAAGGATCGGAACCCGGCCCACATGTCGGCGGGGACGTCGAAGTTCAACCGCACCAGCAGCGCAGCCAGGTAGGCGGCGAACACCGCCAGCAGGTCCAGGAGGATGAGCGGGACGTCGTGGCGGAACAGCACGACCAACCGCCCGGGGACCGTCTGTCGCAGCTCGGCGCGATCCACGACCGCCTACCCCCCGTTCCCCGTCCCGGGACCGCCGTCCAGCAGGGCCAGGACCGTCCGGATCATGTGCTCGGTGCCCATGAGCCTGGTGGTGCAGGGCTGAGCGGTCTCGAGCAGCCGGGCCAGGCCTCGCACCGCCCGCCCCCCCAGCACGGGGAGGTTCTTCGTCCGCGAGGCCAGCTGCACCAGCGCCTCGGCGCGCGGCAACGGCTCCAGCCCCGGTTCGGGACCGAACAGCATCACGCGGTCGGCCGGCACCGGCACCTCCACCCACGCCCGTGGGTCCGGTCCCTCCGGTGGGGCCTGCAGGATCTCCAGTGCGTCGTCGGGGACTTCCAGCCGGCGCGGGACCGGGATCAGCTTCCCGGTGTCGGGGTCGATCGCCACGGCCAGGGTCCCCGGCAGCACGGCGTGCGCGGCCCGCTGCACCCGGCGTCCGGCCCGTGCCAGCGCGGGCACCATGTACGAGGGCACCATGGCGGTCCTCCCGCCGCCGGCGACCACCGCCGCCTCCAGGTAGATCACGTCGTCTCGACCGGGGAACGTGAGCGCCTCCACCTCCAGCAGGAAGGCCCGGGCCAGGGTCCGAAGGTCCATCGTTCGGACCACGTCCCATGTGCCCTCGTACAGGATGTGGAACCGCCTGCCCACCCGACCGCTCGCCCCGCTGCCATCCTCGACCACCAGGCCGTAGTAGGGCTCGGCGTCCGGATCCTCCGGACCGTCCACCGCGTAGGCGCCCAGCACGTGGTCCAGCCATCCGCCGAACGCCGGCGAGGTGGTGCGCACCCCGAACCGGGTCTCCCCCAGCTGGAACCACCGGCACACCACCCACCCGAGGCGGTCCAGCTTGGACATTCAGGTGCTCTTGGGCTTCTTCTGACGGGCCTGCTCCCGCTCGTCCAGGAGCGCCCCCGCGGTCGGGGCCCGGCTCATCCCCGCCCCCCGGCGCCGTCGCCGGGCCCGGTCCCCGGAGGACACAGCAGGTTCGCGCCGCGGAAGCGGCGGATCAGCGCGCGCACCTGCTGCTCGACCTCGTCGGCCGCCACCCCGAAGGCCGCGGAGATGTCCTGGGACATCTCGCGCATCGTGCTCCGCCCGTCGCACAGGCCGAACACGATGGTCGCCGTGGGGTTGAGGTGATGCAGGTCCCCGGTCTCCTCGTCGTAGATCACGGCCTCGCCGTCCAGCTCGACCACGGTGAGGTCGGAGCGCATCATGGGCCGGCTCACGGGCATGGCTCAGGACCTCCAGGTGAGGATGCGGGCCTCGGTGAACTGCTCCAGGGTCCTGCGGACGTCCTCCAGGACCACGTCACGGGGAAGGCCGGACAGCTCGCAGATCGCGTCGATCATCTCGTCGGGGCTGGTCTCGCCGTCGCACAGGACCCAGATCGCCATGGCCGTGGCGTTCAGCAGGTGCACGGTCTCGTGCTCGGGGTCGTACAGGACGTTCTCCTGGTCGGACTGCTTGAGCCAGACGCGCTGCTTGCGCGTGGGATAGCCCTGCTGGATCGATGCGATCACGATCCGGCCCCCACCAGGTCGTCCATGATGCCGTTCTGGGTCACGAAGGCCGCCGCTTCCAGCCGGGAGTGCACGCCCAGCTTGCCGAGCACGTTCTGCACGTGGGTCCGCGCGGTCTCCGGGCTGATCACCAGCTCCTGGGCGATGCCCTCGTTGTCGGCGCCGTCGGCGACCAGGGCCAGGACCTCGCGCTCACGGCGGGTGAGGCTCCCCATCCGCTTGAGGGCGTCGTCCCGCTCCCGGCGCCGTTGGACCAGCCGCTTCAGCAGGGCCCCCAGCATCCGGGGCGGCACCAGGGCCTCACCCCGATGCACGGCACGGGCGGCCTCGATGAGATCGCTCATGGGCGAGGCCTTCGAGAGGTAGCCGCTGGCCCCCGCCTCCATGGCCCGGACCAGGACCCGCTCGTCCTCCTGGGCGCTCAGCACGATGACCTGGCAGTCGGGCGCTCGCTCGGCGATCAAGGCGGTGGCCCGGATCCCATCGAAGTTCGGCAGCCCGGCGTCCAACAGCGCCACGTCGGGACGCACCCGCTCCACCTCGGCCACCGCTTGCATGCCGTCACGGGCCTCCCCGACGACCTCCAGGTCCTCCTGGCTGCCGAGCACGATCTTCATGGCCTCGCGGAACAGGGACTGCTCATCGGCCAGCAGGACGCGTACCACTGCTTCAGCCTCGGTCACGATGAGCTCCCCCAAGGGGTCGGCAGGACGACGCTAGCCACCCCTCCCTGCGCACGCACGCGCATCCGGTCGTAGGAAACCTACGGTGCCTCCCGTACGAGAACCTCACCCTCCCCCGGACGCGGCTCCGGCGATCACTCCACGGGCACGAGGCCGTGGCGGACCGCGAAGGCGGCCGCCTCCAGCCGGGAGTGCACCTGCAGCTTGTACCGGATGCTCTGCACGTGGGTCCGGACCGTGTTGGGCGAGACCTGCAGCGTCCGGGCGATCGCCAGGCTGGTGGAGCCCTTGGTCAGGAGCGCCAAGACCTCTCGCTCGCGGTCGGTCAACTGGCTGCCCAACAGCTCTTCGGCGCTCGGCGCGTTCCGATGGCCGTCGCTTACGCCCTCGAGGTCCCAGAGCCCCTCGGCGGAGCCGTCGCCGGACCGGCCGGC
>DASQQQ010000089.1:0-2820 GCA_035643355.1 Actinomycetota bacterium
TTCGGACACCAGAACGGTGTCCCGTCGATAGGCGGGATCGGATTCGGGATACGACAGTGTGAAATGTAAGCCCCGGCTCTCCTTGCGCAACGTCGCCGATGCGACGATCAAGCTTCCCACCAGGTGCAGGTTGGCGGCCTCGGCTGCGGCCGGGTCGATGGGCTCGACCGAGAGGCCTTCGGCGAGCTCATCCAGCCGGGCGCGGGCCTCCGCGAGCCCCGGATCGCTGCGCACGATCCCGGCCCCCGTCCAGAGCACCTCGCGCACCCGCTCGCGGAGGGGGCCGGGATCCATCCCATCGCGCGGCTGGCGGTTGGGCGGAGGATCGACCGCCGGGGCCGGCTCCTCGAGCAGCCGCCGGGTCGTCTCGGCGGCCCGGTCGGCAAACACAACCGCCTCGAGGAGCGAGTTGCTGGCCAGCCGGTTGGCTCCATGGACGCCGGTGCAGGCCACCTCCCCGGCCGCCAGCAGGTCCCGCACATCGGTTCTGGCATCGAGATCCGTCCGCACGCCCCCACACGCGTAATGCGCCGCCGGGACGACGGGAAGCCACTCCCCGGGGGGTTCGAAGCCGCGTGCCCGGCACGTCTCGAGGATGTTCGGGAAGCGCTCGGCGAACCGGTCCGGGCGGATGGGCCCGCAGTCGAGCCAGACGTGAGGCCGGCCGCTTGAGCGCATCTCGGTGTCGATGGCGCGGGCCACCACGTCGCGCGCCGCCAGGTCCCCCCCTTCCTTGCCGCGCATGATCTCCCGGCCTTCCTGATCCCGCAGAACCGCCCCTTCACCGCGGACCGCCTCGCTGATCAGAAACGGCTCCTCTTCAACGGGATACAGCGCTGTCGGGTGAAACTGGATGAACTCCATGTTGGCGACGGCCGCCCCGGCGCGCCAGGCCATCGCAACCCCATCCCCAGTGGCGATGGCCGGGTTGGTCGTGTAGCTGTAGACCTGCCCGCAACCCCCGGTGGCCAGATAGATCACCCGAGCGCGGACGGCCACCAGCTCGCCGCTGTGCCGGTCGACGACCACCGCCCCGTGGCACCTCCGGTCCGCCCCTTCCCCGGTCATCCACAGATCGAGCGCGAACCAGTGCTCGAGGATCTCGACACCGGCCTTCGAGGCCTCGGCCAGCAACCCTTTCTCGATCGCCCGGCCGGTGAGGTCGTCGGCGCGCACGATGCGGCGGGCCGAGTGCCCGCCTTCGCGGGCCAAGGACAGCCGCTCGGGAGCCTCCCCACGGTAGCTGAAGGCGACCCCGTAGTCGATCAGCTCGCCCACCCGGGCTGGCCCATTCTCCACCAGTACCTGCACGGCTTCCTCGTGGCAGAGCCCGGCTCCCGCCGTCAAGGTGTCCTGAACATGGGCGGCGAACGAGTCTCCGGGATCCATGACCGCCGCGATGCCCCCCTGGGCGTAGTTGGTGTTGGCTTCGGTGTCTTCCTTCTTGGTCAGCAGGAGAATGCTCCCGTGGGCTGCCGCCTTGATGGCGTACGAAAGTCCCGCGATCCCGCTCCCCAGGACGAGGACGTCCGTTTCGCGGACCTCCGGCGAAACCCTCACCGGTGTGGCCAGCCGATCGCCTCGCGGACGAGGTCCCGGAGCGGCTCGGGGTCGACCGGTGCGAGCCGACGCCGGAGAACCCCCACGGGTCGATCCCCGAACCAGGCAGCGTCGACCTTGACAGCGTCCTTCTCGGTGATCACGAAGGCTGCCCCCGGATGCTCCTCGATCAGGAACCGGATCTCGACTTCCCTGAAGCGGTGATGATCGGGGAAGGCCGCCACCCGCGTCACCGGGAAGCCGACATCGGCGGCGAACCGGGCGACGGATTCGGGCTTCGCCACCCCGGTGACGGCCACTACCTCGTCCTCCGGCTCCCACGGGATCTCACGACCCGCACGCCAGGCGCTCAGCGAGATCGTGCCCGCGTCCCGCCACTCCGCCACGAAGCCCGCAAGCTCGTGCCACCACCCCGCGAAGGCACGTCCGATGGTTCCCTCCGGCCACACCCGCTCGCGCGGATCCATCCCGACAACCAACCACACCCCCAGCGCCGGTTGCCACGCCGGTCCCTGCCGGAGGGGACCCGCGGGAAGGCACCGGGCAGGCGCCAAGAGATCCTCCGAGGTGAAGACGACGAGATCGAGCACCCTGGCCACCCGCCGGTTCTGGAGCGCGTCGTCCAGGATGAAGACGTGCGGGCGCCGTCTCGCCGCCACCGCCTGGGCCGCCCGGCAGCGGTCCCGGGCCACCCCGACCCACGCCCCGGACCGCGCCAGCAGCGCGGGCTCGTCGCCCACGACGTCCGCCCCGACGGACAAATCCCCCGGCTTGAGAACCCACACACCGGGACCGGTCCGGCCATATCCCCGCAGGAGGACCGCTGGACGCGCCTCTTCCGGAAGCCCGGCCTCGATCAGCCACATCACCAGGCTCGTCTTTCCCCCGCCCCCCACGGTGACGTTGCCGACGCCCAGCGCCGGCCCTGGGAGCCGCTCCGCCGTGCGCCGGCGCTCCAGGCGTCGACGGGCGAGACGATTCCAGGTCCATCCCAGAGGACGCGCTGCCGTGCGCGCCGCGAGGCCGGTCCGGCCGCCTTCCCCGTAGAGGGTCCTCCGCGCCCAGCCGTAGATCCGGGCCCCCTCGTCGATCACCGGGCCGCTCCGCTCAGTCACGGGACCACCACCGGCGCAGCCGCCGGCTCGAGCCCTTCGCCGCGAAGCTCGGCCTCGAGACGCAGGTGAAGCGCGCACAACGCTCTCTCGAGATTGGCGCTCGCGCACCAACCCGCCTGCCTGTCCATGACCGGGGGAATCCAAA
>DASQQQ010000090.1:0-15296 GCA_035643355.1 Actinomycetota bacterium
CGGCAGCGGCCCCGGTTCACCTCCCCTCCGTGAGCAGCCGTAGGGCACAGGGCCGCCCCCGCATATGACCCATTCGGACTAGCGAAGTTCCCCCGGATGGCCCGTTGTTCGTTCGCCCAACGCTCGGGGAAGATGGCGGCAGGCGATGGTGCCTTCCCCTGGTCTTCCCTGTAAGGAGACGATGGCGTTGCGGGTGCTGGTCGTGGACGATCACCCGGCCTTCCGTCGGGCGTTGACCGCTGCCCTGCGGATGGTTCGGGACATCGAGGTGGCGGGCGAGGCGGGGGGAGGCATTGCGGCCGTGGACCAGGCCAACGACATCCACCCGGACGTGGTCCTGATGGACCTCTCCATGCCGGACATCGATGGGATCGAGGCCATGCGCCGGATCCGGCGATCCAAGCCGAACCTGCCGGTGGTGTTCCTGACGGCCCACGCCGATCCGGGCATCGAGAAGGAGGCCCGTGAGGCCGGCGCCTCGGGCTTCCTGGCCAAGGGGATCGGTCTGGACGAGCTGGTCACCGTGATCCACGAGGCCGCCGACGGGGTGGTCCGGATCCCGTAGGCGCCAGCTCCCCGAGTCGTCGCTCCTCACCCCTCGGGCCCCTCGTCGGGTCTGAGGTGTGGGAAGAGGATCAGGTCCCGCAGCGAAGGCGCGTCGGTCAGCACCATCAGCAACCGGTCGATCCCGATCCCGATCCCCCCGGCCGGGGGCATACCGTGCTCGAGCGCGGTCAGGAAATCCTGGTCGTAGGGATGGGTCTCCTCTTCCCCGGCGGCCCGCTGCGAAGCCTGGAGCTCGAAGCGGACGCGCTGCTCGTCGGGGTCCGTGAGCTCGCTGAACGCCGTGGCCAGCTCGACGCCGCCGACCACCAGATCGAAGTGCTCGGTGAGGCCGGCCTCGGTCCGGTGGGACCTGGCCAGCGGCGAGACCTCGCGGGGGAAATCGCAGACGAACGTGGGCTCCCACAGGGTCGGCTCGACCAGCTTCTCGAACAATTCCTGGGCGATCTTCCCCGGACCCCAAGCGGGATCCACGTAGACGCCGTGTTCGTCAGCGAGCGCCGCCAGATCCGGCGTGTCCAGGGACACGGGCCTTCCGATCGCGTCGCCCACGCTCCCCAGCACGGTGACCCGGCGCCAGGGAGGCTCGAGATCGAGCCCGCGCGCGCGGAACTCCAGCGACCGGCTCCCGCGGACGGCCTCGGCGCACGCGGTGATCAGAGCCTCGGCGATCCGCATCATGGTCTCGTAGTCCCCGTAGGCCTCGTACAGCTCGAGCATCGTGAACTCGGGGTTGTGCTCCCGGTCGACCCCCTCGTTGCGGAAGTTGCGCCCGATCTCGTACACGCGTTCCAGACCCCCCACCAGGAGCCGCTTCAGGTACAGCTCGAGCGAGATCCGGAGCTTGAGGTCCAGGTCCAAGGCGTTGTGATGGGTGGTGAACGGCCTGGCCAGCGCACCGCCCGCGATGGCCTGGAGGACGGGCGTCTCCACCTCGACGTAGCCGCGCCTATCCAGCTCGCGGCGCAAGGTCCGCAGGACCTGGGCCCGCGCGATCGCGTACCGACGGGCGCGATCGTCGGTGGCCAGGTGCAGGTACCGGTACCGCTGCTGCAGCTCGGGATCGCGCAGGCCGTGCCACTTCTCGGGCAGCGGTCGGAGCGCCTTGGAGAGCATGGCCAGGCGCTCCGCGAAGATCGACAGCTCCCCCTTCCTCGTGGTCCCCACGCGGCCGTGAGCCGCCACGATGTCCCCGAGGTCCACCTCCTCGAGCAGCTCGAAGTCGGCCTGGGGCAGGTCCCCCCGGTCGCACACCACCTGGATGTCGCCGTCCCGATCCCGCAGGACCAGGAAGGCGAGCTTGCCGAAGTCCCTGCGCAGGACCACGCGGCCCGCTACCGCGTAGGGAACGTCTTCGACCCGGTCGGGGGGCATCGCCCCGTGGCGTTGCCGGATCGCGCCCGAGGACGTGGGTTCGGCAGCGCCCAGCACCTCCTGCAGGCTAAGGGCGAAGGCTCGGTCGCCCAGGCGCTCGCGGCTGCTGCGGCGGGCTCGCAGGACCTCGCGCTCTCGTCCGGTGACGTCGTCCTCAGTCACCGTCGATCCCCACGTTGCGCTCGAAGACCAGCCGCAGACCCTCGAGCGTCAGCCAGGGCTCCTGATCGATCGACGTGCGGCAGTGAGGCACCACGATGCCGGCCAGGCCGCCGGTCGCCACCACCTTGGCCGGGCCGATCTCCTCCTCGATCCGCTGCACGATCCCATCGACCTCCGCCGCGGCCCCCAGGATGAGCCCCGACTGCACCGCTTCGACGGTGTTCTTGCCCACCACGCTCCTCGGCGCCCGGAGCTCGACCCGGGTCAGCCGCGCCGCCGCCGCGTACAGGCTCGAGGCCGCCACCTGGAGCCCGGGGGCGATCACCCCGCCCAGGTACTCCCCGGCCGCCGAGACCACGTCGAAGTTGGTCGCGGTCCCGAAGTCCAGCACGATACACGGCCCTCCGTAGCGCGCGTAGGCAGCCAGGGAGTTGGCGATACGGTCCGCTCCCACCTCGCGAGGGTTGTCGATCAGGATGGCCATCCCCGTGCGGACACCCGGCTCGAGCACCACCGGGTGGAACGACAGGTACCGGGCCACCATCTCCCGCAGGGCGTCCGTCGCCGCCGGAACCACCGAGGAGATCACGATCCCGGTGAGGTCGGAGAAGGCGATCTGCTCGTGCTGGAGGAACCCGCCGAACACCAGGGCCAACTCGTCGGCGGTGCGCTCCGGGACCGTCGCCATCCGCCAGTGCGTGATCAGCTCGGCGTCACGGAACACGCCGAGGACGGACTCCGTGTTCCCGACATCCACGGCCAGCAGCACCGCGGCTCCTTCCGGTTCGATCGTGGCCCGCGGGCGGGGCTCGGGGCGCTCGGACCGCGTCATCCTGTCACGCTCGACGGCCGGCCGACACGTGCGCCTCAGCGGGTCGGCAGCCGGAGCGTGTCGATCAGCCGGACGGCGCCGAACCGGGCGGCGACCAGCGCTCGCATCGACCCCTCGGCCCGGCGGACCTCCTCGAACGTGTCCTCGTCCACCACCGCCGCGTAGTCCAGGCGCGCGAGCGGCGTGGCGCCCACCTCCCGCGCCATCACGGCCACGATCCGCCCCCCATCTCGCTCTCCCGAGCGGGACAGCTCGGCCGCCTCGGAGAGCGCCAGGAACAGGCACCCGGCCGCCTGTCGTTCCTGGGCGGAGAGCAGGACGTTGCGGGAGGAGCGGGCGAGCCCGTCGGCCTCGCGGACCGTGGGACAGGCCACGACCTGCACCGGGAAGTCGAGTTCTCTCACCATCCGACGGACCAGGAACAGCTGCTGCGCGTCCTTCTCACCGAAGTAGGCTCGGCAGGGCCCGGCCGCGTGGAAGAGCTTCGCGACCACGGTGAGCACGCCGCGGAAGTGACCGGGCCGAGAGGCGCCCTCGAGCCGCCGCCCGAGTGGCCCCGGGTCCAGCGCCACCGTGGGCTCGCCCTCCGGGTACATCGCTCCCGCCGAGGGCGCGAAGACCAAATCCACCCCCAACCCCTCGCAGACCCGAAGGTCCCGAGCCTCGTCCCGCGGGTAGCTGCGAAGCTCGTCGCCCGAGCCGAACTGCAGCGGGTTCACGAAGATCGAGACGATCACCGCCCGGCACTCCTGTCGAGCCCGGCGGATCAGCGAGGCATGCCCCTCGTGCAGCGCCCCCATCGTTGGCACCAGCCCCACCAGGCTACCCTCGGCCCGCGCCCGATCCCCCTCCGCCCGGAGCTCCGCGACGGCGCGGATCATCTCCATCGCTCGAGGACCCGCTCGACGGCCCGCCTCCGTCCCGGAGGCAGCCGTCCGGACCTCTCCCCCAGATCGATCGCCGTCCGCGCCAAGGCCACGTAGGCGTCGACCGCGCTGGGCACGGATCCCGACAGCGCTTCCAGGTGCCCGGCGATCGTCCCCGCGTCACCACGCACGGCCGGGCCGGTCAGGGCGGTCGCGGGTCCCAGCGAGATCACGTTCTCCAGTGTGGTCCGTTGCAGCGCAGCCATCAACGCGACAGGATCCTCTAATCCTGCGGCCCGACCGACCGCCTGGCCCAGGGCCGTCACGGCCACCAGGTAGTTCGAGGCGAAGACCGCGGCAGCGTGGTAGAGAGGCTTGGCCTCGTCCGCCAGCCGGAAGGGCCGCCCTCCTACGTCCACCGCCAGCCGCTCGCCGAGGGTAGCTCCCTCCTCGTCCGTCGCCGTGACCGCGATGGGGACCCCCGGCATCCGCTCCAGCGCTGCCTCCACGGTGGGGAAGGTCTGCAGCGGATGCACCGAGAGCACCGTTGCTCCCGCGGTCCTCCCGGCGGCGAGGGCATCCAGGGAGGTCGCCCCCGAGACGTGGACCACGGCTCGACCGCGCGACAGCACGCCGGCCCCAGCCAAGGACGTGGCGATGGACGCGATGGCGTCGTCGGGGGTGGCGATCAACACGACATCGGCACCCTCGGCAGCGCGCACCGGATCGGTGACCGGCAGTCCGGGCAGGAAGGTGGCGGCTCGCTGGATCGTGGCCGACCGGCCGGCCAGACCCACGATCCGGTGGCCCGCCCGTCCGAGCAGAACGGCCATCGCGGTGCCCACGCGCCCCGCACCCACCACGGCTACATCCATCGCCGCCGAGTATCCCAACTCAGGGGAGCCAGAGGATCGGACCCATGGGCTGGGGAACGCCAGCGGGCAGAGCGACCTGCCGGGTGACACCGTCCGCGTAACGCACCAGCACGCCATCCAGGGACAGGTACAGGGTCCCATCGCTGGCGAACGTGGCGAAGGTGGACCGTCCCGGCACCACACCCACGAACCGAGCGAGCCGTCGTTCGTCGCTGCCGGCGCTCGCGTCGAGCACAAAGACCCCGTGCACGACCCCATCCCACCCCAGGACGGCTGCCTGGGAGCCATCACGGGACCAGGCCAGCACGCGGTCGACCCGCAGCGGTCGATGGGCGGTCCCGTATGGGATCGGCCCGCCCGTCCCCAGCCAGAACAGCGATGTCCCGGCACCGGCGGTCGACCGTCCTCCGGCCGGTGTGGCCAGGAAATCAGCGGCCGGTGAGACACCGAGCAGCCGGTAGCCGGACAGGACCGGGTGGACCGCATCGATCCCGACGCTGTAGGTGTCCACGGATCCCTCCGAGCGGGCGGTGAAGTAGGTGGTGTTGATGTCCCGACCCAGGGACACGATGCCGCCACAGAGGTGCGGAAGCGTCACGGCGCGCTCGGGGACCTCGGTGGAGACGTGGACCACGTCGACACTCACCCGGCGGCACCCGTCTCGGGAGCCCCCCTGGTGGGCGAGCACGACCACGTCCCCGCGGGGCGCCCAGGCGGCCATGTCCCCACGGCCCAAGGGACGGGGCCGGTCGGAGGGGCGTGTGCCGCGCAGGACGAACGTGCGGACGCCGCCGTTCCTGTCCCGGGCGGTCAGACCGACCCACCGGGTACCGGCCATCGATGCGTCCGACAGGGCCAGTAGATGTGGGACCCGGGGGCCCCGCATGGTCCAGCCCTCGGCTAGGTCGAGGGTCCACAGCGACTGGGCTCCGTGCTGCCCACGAGCCGCATACAAGAGCGCACCGAGCAGAGGCGATACCGGAGGGGTCGTGGCGATAGGGGGAGAGGCACGGTGCTCGGGTCCGGCGGCGGTGTGGGCCGCTGGGATCAGCGTCCACACGAGGGCCAGCGCCCCCACCACCGCGACCAGACCCAGGACCAGCCGCCACGGGCCCCGACCTGGAGCGTCGGACGATGGGCCAGCGGCCGCGCCGGTGTCCGGGTGGGCGTGGGGATCAAGATCGGTCCACGTTTGTGGCTCCGAGCGGAGGGGTGGGTTCGAGCTGACCGGGTCGGAGGGCGCAGGGGGATCCGAGCGGCCGATCGCGTTCGGGCCCGGGGTCCTGGGTGGGGGCGGCTTGGCACGGCCACCGGGCGGCTCGGCACGGCCACCGGAGCGCGGCCCCTCCGAGGGCTCCACGGCCCGACGGTACAGGGACGTCCCGCACCGAGGGCAGTCCGGATCCTCAGAATCCCCCTCCCAGTCACAACGGAAGCACGCCGCGATGCTCACGGGGTCACTCGGAGGGGTGGAGCGAACGGGCGGACCTCGGTCAGCGCGTTCGGTGGGAGCCGGAGCGAGGCCACCGACCTACCGCCGGGCAGCAGGGGGTCGGCGGTGAGCTCGAGCAGCGGCATCAGCACGAACGCCCGTTCGTGCATCCGCGGATGAGGGATGGTCAGGTCTGGCTCTTGCACCTCGGCACGGTCATACCCAAGGATGTCGAGGTCGATCGTCCTGGGACCCCAGCGCTCCTCCCTCACCCGCCCGAGGGCCGCCTCCACCTGGTGGCAGGTACGGAGCAGCGCTCCGGGATCCAGCTCGGTCCGGACCTCGAGGACGGCGTTCAGGTAGTCGGGTTGCCGAGGCCCCCCCACCGGCGCGGTCTCGTACACGCGGGACGATCTGGCCACCCGCACCAACGGGCTCTCGTCCAACAGATCCACCGCCGCCTGCAGGTTCGCCAGGCGTTCCCCGAGGTTCGAACCCAGACCGATGAACGCCGGGACCTCCACGCCCGGCCCGCTCAACCGGTGGGTTCCGCCGTGGCGGCGGCCGCCACCCCCTGGACGCCGCTCGAGATGGCCGCGCCCGGCTTGTGCACGATCGCGGTGGCACGCACCACGCCGGAGCGGGCGGCGACGGCCTCGGCGACCGCGGTCGCGATCGACTCGAGCAGGTCGAACGAGGTCCCCTGGACCACCTCCCGCGCGGTCCGGATCAGCGTTCGGTAGTCGGCCGTCCCCTCCAGCGTGTCCGAGGAGACGGCGACCTCGACGTCCAGGTCCACCACGAAGGCTTGCGGGCGGTCCTTCTCACCGGCGTTGGCACCGTGCCGGCCCTCCACGTCGATGCCGGTCAGGAACAGCCTGGACGTGCTCACCCCGCCTCCCCCTCGAAGGGCTTGCGCTGCAGCTCCACGACCACCGGTCCGCCCCGATGCTCATGCGAGCGACCCAGGTACCGGGAGCGAAGATACTCGAACATCAGCGGCGCGATCGTCTCCGGCGCGTCCTCCGGCAGGAAGTGCGAGCAGCCGGGGAGCACCGCGAGTGAGGCGGTGGGCACCGCCTCGGCCAGGCGCTCCGCGATGTCCACCGGAAGGTAGGCGTCGTCCTCACCCCACAGCAGCAGGATCGGGATGTCGAGCCGTGCGAGCTCGCCCTCCCGGCCGGCCAAGCCACGGCCGTCGAGGGCCCGGACCAGTCGGAGGAGCGCTGCGGCACCTTCGGGACCCTGGAACGGTCGGAGGTACTCGCGCAGCGTCTCAGCCTTGAGCCGCTCGGGATGTCCCATCCCCGAACGCAGCCATCGCGGGAGGAAGCCCTCCGGGAGCCCCTCAGAGGGCTGCCGCCGCTGCACCTCCCGCACCAAAGGCGTGGGCCACGCGTCGAACGCCACCGAGTCGACCAGCACCATGGCGCGCACCCGGCCCTCCAGCGCCAGCAGTTGGGCGATCCCTCCGCCGGCCCCGTGGCCGACGGCCGCACACGATCCGATCCCCAGTGCCTGCAGCAGCTCGACCAGGTACGCGGTCTGAGCCCGGACGTGCAGGGGTAGGTCCGGGGGCTTGTCCGAGTCCCCGGACCCGACCAGATCGGGCGCGATCACGTGGAACCACGGCGCGAAGGCCGGCACGAACTCGCGCCACAGGTACGACGAGGTGGGGTACCCGTGCAGCAAGACGATGGCCGGCTCCTCGGGATCGCCCTCCTCCAGATAGGAGATCCGCCCGACCGACAGCTCGACCTGCCGCTTCTGGAGATCGCTCATCGCCCAAGCGCGATCGCATCGACCAGACGGATCACGCGCGAGATCTGCTTCACGTCGTGGACGCGGACGATGCTTGCGCCGTGCGTCGCGGCCCAGGCGGCCACGCCGGCGGTACCCTCCACCCGCTCGTCCTCCGCCAGATCGAGCAGCGTACCGATGAACCGCTTCCGGGAGGGACCGACCAGGATCGGTCGTCCGAGGTCCCCCAGCGCGTCCAGCCGTCGGAGCAGCTCAAGGTTGTGCTCCAGGTCCTTCCCGAAACCGATGCCCGGGTCGACCACGAGCTGCTCTGGGGACAGGCCGGCGAAGATCGCCGCCTCGAGGCGCCGGGCCAGGTAGTCCTTCACCTCCCCCACCACGTCCGTGTAGGTGGGGGCCTCCTGCATCGTCTTCGGATCACCCCGCATGTGCATCAACACCAGCCCCGCTCCCGCGGCCTTCACCACGTCGAACATGCCGGGCTCCCGGCCACCGGAGATGTCGTTCACGATGACGGCGCCGGCCCGGAGCGCCGCCTCCGCCACCGCCGCGTGGCGCGTGTCGATCGACAGGGGCACCGCGGTCCGCGAGGCCAGAGCCTGCACCACGGGCAGGACCCGCCGCAGCTCTTCCTCCAGCGGCACGGGATCGGAGCCCGGGCGGGTGGATTCACCTCCGATGTCCACCATGTCGGCGCCGTCCTTCATCATCGCCAGGCCGTGACCCAGCGCCGCGTCGGGGTCCAGGAACCGACCGCCGTCGGAGAAGGAATCGGGCGTGACGTTCAGTACGCCCATCAGCAGCGTGCGGCCGCCGCACTCGATGGTCCGGGCGCCGCAGCGCCAGATCAGGGCCGTCCCCTCGGGCATGCCACCATCCTAGCGAGGGACCCCCCGACGAACCGGCGGAGGTCTCAGGCCTTGCCGATGTGGCTGAGGGCCTCCTGGCGGGTCCGCGCATCCGTGCGGAACAGCCCGCGAACCGCGGACGTGACGGTCCGGGATCCGGGCTTCTTCACCCCGCGCATGGTCATGCACAGGTGCTCGGCTTCGATCATCACGAACACACCTCGGGGTTCGAGCGCATCGTCGATCGCGTCGGCGATCTGGGTGGTGAGACGTTCCTGGACCTGGGGGCGCTTGGCCAGCATGTCCACGACCCGAGCCACCTTGGACAGCCCGGTGATCCTCCCCTCCTTGCTGGGCACGTAGGCCACGTGGGCCTTGCCGACGAAGGGGATCAGATGATGCTCGCAGCTCGAGTACAGGGGGATGTCCTTCACCATGATCATCTCGTCGAAGTCCGCCCCGGGGATCACGGTGACCAACGACCGGGCGTCCACACCGATCCCGGCGAAGATCTCCTCGTACATGTCGGCCACGCGACGGGGCGTGTCCTTGACCCCATCCCGGTCGGGGTCGTCGCCGATCCCGGCCAGGATCATCCGGATGCCCTCCTCGATCCGCTGCCGGTCGAAGCTCATGGGAGCCCCACTCTACGCAGGGAGCGGAGCGCGGGAACCGGCGCGACGCCCCTGGTCATCAGGCGGGCACCAGCCGGTCGAGCGTGTCCGGCAGGTCGTCCAGGTCGGGAAGCTCCGCCGCTCGTGACAGCTGCGAGCTCTCTCCCAAGCGGTTGATCCAGATCGACCGCAAGCCCATCGCGGCGCAGGGCTCGATGTCGTGGAAGAGCGATGCTGCGACGTGCGCGTGCCGGTCCCGGTCGGCACCGGTCCGCTCGAAGAAGGTCTCCCAGTGACCGGGGGAGGGCTTGTACGAGCCCGCCTCCGCCGCCGTGATCCGCGCGTCCACCGGCACGGAGATCAAGGACAGGGACGCATCCAGCAGATCCGGATCCGTGTTCGACAAGATCGCGATGCGCCACCCGCGGTGCCGTAGCTCGTCCAGCGCGGGGGGCACCTCGGGGAACGGCGGCCAGGTGGGCAGCGACTCGGCCAGGGCGGCTCGGTCGTCGGCGGCGAGCTCGAGCCCCTCTCGATGCGCCAGCCGCTCGAGGGTCTCGGACAGGACCTGTCGGTAGCTGATCGATCGCCCGCGCTGCACCTCGGGCTCGATCTCGTGGTAGGCGCCGAGGAGAAGCTCAGCATCGTGTTCCGGGAACAGCTCGGACAGCGTCATCCGGATCCCGCCAAGCCAGTCGATGAGCGTTCCGTAGCAATCGAAGGTCGCCCAGCGCTCGCTCATGGCGGGGTGAGTCTAGAGGACGCGGACCGGGATCACCGGGGTCATCGAAGCGGCGCCGGGCCCTGATCCCGCTGCGCCCGAACCGCCCGGCGCGAGACCGCCAGCCCGGCCCCGCGGACGGCGGCATCCCGCTGGGCTCGCTTCGGCACCTCGGCCAGGATCCGCTCGACCTCGTCCTTGTCGATGGTCTCCCGTTCCATGAGGGCGGCGGCGATCTCGTCCAGCTTCGCCCGCCGCTCCTGAAGGATCTCCAGCGCCTCGTCGTGCGCCTGATCGATCATCTGGCGGACCTCGTTGTCGATCTCGAAGGCGACCTGGTCCGAGTAGTCGGGCTGGGAAGCGAAGTCGCGCCCCAGGAAGACCTCGTGCTGCTTCTGTCCGAGGGTGAGGGGCCCGATCGTGTCGCTCATCCCGTACTCGGTCACCATCTGCCGAGCCACCTTGGTGGCCCGCTCGATGTCGTTCGCGGCGCCGGTGGTGATATCGCCCACGATCAGCTCCTCGGCCACCCTCCCGCCGAGCAGCATGGCCAGCTCGTCCGACAGCTCCTCGCGCGTCATGAGGAACTTGTCCTCTTGGGGCAGGGTGAGCGTGTATCCCAGGGCCCGGCCCCGCGGGATCACCGAGATCTTGTGCACCGGGTCGGTGTTCGGCAGCACGTGGGCGACCAGCGCGTGTCCCCCCTCGTGGTAGGCGATCATCCGCTTCTCGCGCTCGTTCATGACCCGCGTCTTGCGCTCGGGTCCGGCCATCACCCGGTCGATCGCCTCCTCGACCTCCTTCATGCCGATGGCCTTCCTGCCCCACCGGGCAGCCAGGAGGGCCGACTCGTTGATCACGTTGGACAGGTCCGCGCCGGTGAACCCGGGGGTGCGACGGGCGATCACGTCGAGCTCGACGCTTCCGTCGAACGGCTTGCCGCGCGCGTGGACCTTGAGGATCCCCTTGCGGCCCTCCAGATCCGGACGGTCGATCGTCACGTGCCGGTCGAACCGTCCGGGACGCAGCAGCGCAGGGTCGAGGATGTCGGGGCGGTTCGTGGCCGCCATCAGGATCACGGCCGTCCGCTGGTCGAACCCGTCCATCTCCACCAGGAGCTGGTTCAGGGTCTGCTCGCGCTCGTCGTGCCCGCCGCCCAGTCCTGCACCACGGTGGCGACCCACGGCGTCGATCTCGTCGATGAACACGATGGCCGGCGCGTTCGCCTTGGCCTGGTCGAACAGATCCCGTACCCGGGCGGCCCCCACCCCGACGAACATCTCCACGAAGTCGGATCCGCTGATCGAGTAGAAGGGAACCCCGGCCTCACCGGCCACCGCCCGAGCCAGCAGAGTCTTGCCGGTACCGGGCGGTCCGAACAGGAGCACGCCCTTGGGGATCTTGGCCCCCATGGCCTGGAACTTGGCCGGGTTCTGCAGGTACTCCTTGACCTCCTGCAGCTCCTCGATGGCCTCGTCAACGCCGGCCACATCGGTGAACGTGGTCTTCGGCTGGTCCTTGCTGACCACCTTGGCCCGAGCCTTGCCGAACTGCATCACCCGGCCGCCGCCGCCCTGGGACTGGTTCATGATCCAGATGAACGCTCCGATGATGAGGATCACCGGGATCAGCTGGACCAGGAAGCCAAGGAGGGCCGAGCCCTTCTGCGGATCCACGTTCACGTCGACGTTCTGGGCCCCTAGCTCCTTGATCAGAGACTCCTGGCTCGCTTCCGGATAGGCGACCTGGTACGAGGTGTTGTCGGTGAGCTCGCCTCGGACGGTCTGATCGCCTTCGAGGATCGTGGCGGTGCGGACCTTCCCCTGATCCACGAAGCTCTGGTACTGGCTGTACGAGAGCTTCCCCCCCTGGGAGCCGTGGTTCGTGAGCAGGACGAACATCCACAGGCCGAACAGGGCGATCAGCACGTAGAGGGCCGGACCCCGGAGGATCCGGCGATACGGAGACTCGGGCGGGGACGCCAGGAGGGGCTCCTTTCGGATCGGAGGAGACGCCGCAGCCCCGGGACGCCCTCCGCTCCGGGACCACGCCGATGGTAGCAAGGGGGGTTCCGTGCGACCAGACCCCCGAGGAGGACCGCTCAGCGGATCCCACTGTCCACGGGCACCTTGACCTGGGCGGATCCGCCCTCAGGGACGGTGACACTCACGAGATGGCCGATGCGCGGCCCGGCTCCGTCCGGCTCGGCTCGCACCTGGTACCGGCCGGGCGGGACCTGCACCCCGAAACGGCCGCGCGCGTCGGTGACGGCGGTGGCGACCACCTGGCCGCGATCGTTCCTGACCTCCACCGTGGTGTCGGCAAGAGGCCTGGGCGGACACGGGCTCTCCGCGCTCACGATGGGGCAGACCGGACCGAGCAGCACCACTCCCCGGATCCCGGTGGTCGGCGTGGTACCCGTCCCGGACTGGGTCGGAGAGGAGCTGCACGCTGCCGTCAGCACCGGCACGAGGAGGACCAGCGCGATGCGGCCTCGGTTCATGGCGCTTGGACGGGTGGATGGGCAGGGGCCGTTCCCGTCACCACCCGACGCGGATCAGAGATCCCGGTAAGCCTCGGGCTTCAGGGTGGCGATGTACGGAAGGTTCCGGTACTTCTCGGCGAAGTCCAGACCGTAGCCGATCACGAACTCGGGGGGGATCTCGAACCCCACGTACCGCAGATCCAGGTGGACCTGCTGGATGCCCACCTTGTGCAGCAGCGCGCAGACCTCCAGGCTGGCGGGGCGGCGGCCGCGGAGGTTCTTCAGCAGGTAGTTCAGCGTGAGCCCCGAGTCCACGATGTCCTCGATCAGCAGGACGTGCCGACCCTCGATGTCGTGGTCCAGGTCCTTCAGGATCCGCACCACGCCGGAGGTCTGCGTGGACGCGCCGTAGGAGGCCACGGCCATGAAGTCGAAGTCCACCGGCATCCGGATGTGACGGGCAAGGTCCGCCATGAGCACGAACGCCCCCTTCAGGACGCCCACGAGCAGGGGATCGGTGCCAGCGTAGTCATGGGTGATCGCTGCCCCCAGCTCCGCCAGCTTGGCCTGGATCTCCTCCCGGCCGATCAACACCTTCTGGATGTGCCGCTCGTACTCCTCGGCGAACGGCGCTTCCAGCGGTGCCGACGAGGTCCCGTTCGGTTCGGACAGTGCGACCCGGCCTTCCATCTCGCGGCCCCCTTTCATCCCCGGCTCTCGGGGGAAGAGCGAGAGAGGGAAACATACTCCTTGCGGCGCGCGGCCACCAATCCGCCCGTGAGGTGCCGTTTCCGGCCCGGCCGCCCGGCCGAGAGGTCCAGGATGGCGTCGACGTCATCGGCGCTCGGGAGCACGCCGCAGCGGTACACGGCCGAGCGGGCCACGCGGCTCCCGATGGCCCAGGGCAGGCTCGTCAGCGCCAGGGCGTCGAGCCGTATCCCCTCGGGGACCTCCTCCAGGAACTCGACCATGGCCTCGGTGGCCCGGCGCTCGAGCTCCTCGGCGTCCCTCCTCAACAGGGCCGAGGTCCGCGCGATGGGCGCCCGGACGTCGCGCCGGGTGGCGTCCTCGATCGCCGGAAGAGCTCGGAGGCGCACGGCGTTGCGGAACAGCCGCACATCGCGGTTCGTGGGATCGATCCGGGGCCGCAGATGACGAGCCCGGCAGAAGGCGTTCACCTCGTCGCGCGTCACATCGATCAGGGGACGCACGTAGGGGCCGTGCACGGGCCGCAGCCCGGCCACCGCGTCCAGGCCTCCACCCCGCAGGAGGGCGATGAGCACGGTCTCCACCTGGTCGTCGAGCGTGTGGCCGATCGCCGCCCGGCTCGCCCCGGCCTCGCGCATCGTGAGGGCCAGCGCACGCAGCCGAACCCGGTGCGCCCAGTCCTCCACCGAGGCGCCGGCCGGCGGAACGGTCTCGGCCACCCGCAGGTGGAAGGGCAGCCGCAGGCGCCGAGCGGCGCGCTCCACGTACGCAGCGTCATCGGCCGAGCCGGGGCGCAGCCGGTGGTCGAGGTGGAACACCTCGAGCCGGATCTTCAGCAGCCGGCGAAGCTCGACCAGCGAGTGCAGCAGGCACATCGAGTCCGGTCCACCCGAGACCGCCACCATCACCGTCTCGCCGGGCAGGAACATCCCGTGCTCATGGACCGTGGCCCGGACCCGATGCAGGACCCGGGCCACGGTCGGGGGCCGAGCCATCAGCCGCCGGCGACGCGGGCCAGCCAGCGCTCGGGCTGAGCGATCTCCTGGAAGGTGGGAAGGTTCGCCTCGTCGAGCCAGACGAGGTTCAGCGCCCGCATCCCGCCCCGACCGTGGACCGCCCGCACGAAGGCCTCTCCGGACGAGTACTGACGGATCTTCGAGTCGAACCCGATGGCGCGCTGGAACGTCTTCTCCATACCCGAAACGCTCCGTCGCTCCTTCAGGCTCCGACGCAGCCGCGGGAGATCGCGGACGTGGTCCCGGGCCACCTCGTCCATCACGAAGCTGGCGTGCCCCTCGAGCAACGACATCATCGCCTGCATGCGATGGAAGAGGTCGCGTTGCTCGGGGGTCATGAGGAACATCAGCAGGTTGGCGCTCCGCCACTCGGTGCTGACGCGGGCCTCGGCCACGGCGCGACGGAGCTGAGCCAGCATCTCGCGGGCGTCCAGCTGCACGGTGTCGAGGTACGTGTTCACCATCCGGTTCAGGTATCCCCTCAGCCACGGCGTCGCGCCGAACTGGACCCGGTGGGTCACCTCGTGGATCGCCACCCACATCCGGAAGTCATGGGCGGGCAGCGCGAACCGACGTTCGGTCTCGGCCAGGTTTGGGCCGACGAAGTAGAGCAGGCCCTCGTCGTCGGGCGGGAGGAAGACGTCGTACTGACCGAGCACCTTCTTGGACACGTAGCCCAGGAGCACGCCGATCTGCGCTCCCAACGCCTTGCGCCGAAGGTCCGAGCGCCGGGCGTTCTCCGCGAGCATCCGCCGGGCCAGGGGCTCGAGCAGCCGCTGGAGCCCCCGCAGGTTCGTGGCCACCCACTCGCCGCGCGACATCACCCACGCGCGGGAGCGGAAGCCGCCGGCGGCCAGACCCGTGAAGCCGGAGACCAGTTCCTCCGCGTGGGGCACGGTCGCGGACAGATCTTCCCGGAGTCGAGCGCGCTCGATCGCCTGCAAGACCGGACCGCGACCACCGACCCGACGGCCGACGTTGGCAGCGACCCCCCAGTCGACCAGCTTGGCCGCCTGAGAGCCCATGGACCAATCGACC
>DASQQQ010000091.1:0-4207 GCA_035643355.1 Actinomycetota bacterium
GGGGGCCTGGACCACCTCGTCCTGGGGCACGGTCTGGATGGGAAGCTCCCGCCCAAGGTCTCGAGGCACGGTGTGGATGGCGGCCCGCATGTCCATCAGTATCGAACATGTGTTTGGACCTGGCTGTGACCTAGGTCACAGACGCAGCGGACCGTGGTCCTTCCCCCGAACGCGACGGACCGCTGCTACGCCGTGATGGCCTCGGCGAGCGCCTCGAAGTTGTCGACGTACCTTCGGACGTCCTCGTCCGTGTGCACGATCGAGCTGGTCCAGCTCTCCCACTTCGACCCGGGGCTCTTGAACACCCCGCGGTTCAGCTGCCAGAGCCACGCCAGCTGTGGGATCCGGTCATCGATCTGCCACAGATCCCGGTACTCGTGGATCGGCTCGTGGTGCCAATCGATCGAGCCCTTGGCGCCGAGCACCTTGATCGAAGCGGGCAGCCGGTACCGATCGATGACCTCCCCGCACCGTGCCAGCACACCATCGATCCGGTCGAACTCCCGGTAGGCGTCCTTGGTCAGGACCTCGGTCAGGTTCACCTTCATCGCGGCCATCGTCAACGGGTTGCCGTTGAAGGTGCCGACCTGCTCGAGCTCACCGCGGACGATCATGCCCATGGCCTCCTCGCTGCCACCGATCGCCCCACAGGGCAGGCCGGCCCCGATGGCCTTCGCCAGGCACACGAGATCGGGAACCACGCCGAAGGCCTCCACTGCGCCGCCCCAGGCGAGGGTGCACCCGGTCTTCACCTCATCGAAGGCCAGCAGAGCCCCGTTCGCGTGGCAGATGTCCTTCAGCGCCTGGAGGTAACCGGCATCCGGCAGCACCAGGCCGCAGTTCGACATCGCGGGCTCGACGATCATGCCGGCGATGGTCCCGGGGTGCTCCGCGAACGCGCGGCGCACGGCCGAGGCGTCGTTGAAGGGCACGCAGATCACCTGCTCCACGATCCCGTCGGGCATCCCAAGGGTCTGCGGCCGCGAGGCCGGGTGGTCCCTCGGGCCGGCGTCCTCCTGGGAGGGGAACACGCTCACCATCAGCGAGTCGTGGTGACCGTGATAGGTCCCCTCCACCTTGACCAGCAGCTTCCGGCCCGTGACCGCGCGCATGATCCGGCAGGCGTCCAGCGTCGCCTCGGTCCCGCTGTTGCCGAACCGCCACAGCGGCAGCCCGAAGCGTTCGGCGAGGTTCTCCGCACAGACCAGAGCGTCCTCCGTGGGCTGGGCGAAGTGGGTGCCGAGCTCGACCCGCCGCTGCACGGCCTCCACCACCCTGGGGTGGGCGTGCCCCATGACCATCACGCCGTAGCCGTTGTGGTAGTCGACGTACTCGTTCCCGTCGATGTCCCACACGTGCGATCCCTGGCCGTGCGAGACGTAGATCGGGTGCGGCGGCCAGGACTGCCAGGACGAGCTCACCCCGCCGGGCAGGTGCGACTTGGCCACCTCGCGATACTCGAGGGAGCGCCGGTGCCTCGCGTCGAGCGCGTCCGTCTCCTCCTTCGTCAGGCGCTCCACCAGCTGCAGGTCGATCTCCACCACGTCCGCGGACATGGCTCCCGCCTCCTCCCTCACTCCCGTCCCGACGCCACCAGGTCGTCGAGGATGTCTCCGAAGCGCCCCAGCGCCAGCGACAGGTGACCGTGCTCGGGCTCCAGGTGGGCCCGGGCGCCGGGGATGTGCGCCGCGAGCCACCCGCCGTGCGCGAACGGCACCATCAGGTCGTGCGGTCCCTGCCAGATCGACACCGGGACCCGGATCTCGCCGAGCTCGAAGCCCCAGGACCGGGTGAACGCCAGATCGTCGTCGTACCACCCCCAGGGGCCGTGCCGGAAGGCCCCATGGAACATCTTCGCCTCGTACGCCCCAAATGCACCGCTCAGGGCGGCCCGATCCACGGCCGAGAGGACCGAACTCAGGTCCTCGACCACCTGCTCAGCGGTCGCCCGCGATAGCGCGTCCACGTGCGGCTGCATCCACCGCAGCAGCTCGTCGGGGTGGCCAGCGGCGAGCGGGTACTCGACCTGGTTGTCCTCGCCCATGCCGGCCGTCCAGTCCAGCCCGTCCGCGTCCCACGGCGCGACACCGGCGATGGTGGCCGCGGCGATCACGCGTTCGGGCAGCAGCGCGGCGCAGGCCAGGGCGTGGGGGCCACCGCCCGACCACCCGGCCACGTGGAAGCGCTCGGCGCCGAGGTGGTCGGCCAGCTCGGCGACGTCAGCGGCGACGGAGGCCACCGAGCGCCCCGACCGCCTGGAGGAGTCCCCGAAGCCGGCGCGGGAGAAGGTCACGAACCGGAGCCCGCGAGCCACGCAGGCCTCGGTGAACGGGTCGAACGCCACGGCGGATCCCGGGCTGCCATGATGCAGGATGAAGACGTCTCCCTCCGCCGGACCGGCGGTCAGGGCCTCCAGGGACCGGCCATCCGCCAGCCGGACGACGAAGCACTCCGGCTCGCCGCTCATCGGCTGGAGGCTACCGCGTCAGGCCGAGCCCGTGATGGCCGCCGCGAACGCCTCGAAGTTCGCCACGTACCGCTGCACGTCCTCGTCGCCATGCCAGACCGAGGTGGTCCAGGTCTCTTGCTTCGACCACGGCGACTTGAAGACCCCGCGGTTCTGCTGGAACAGCCAGGCCAGGTAGGTGATCCGCTCGTCGATGTCCACGGTGTCCCGGTACTCCCTGACCGGCGTGGGGCTGTAGATCACCGAGCCCTTCGCTCCCATCCCGGTCACGTACGCCGGCAGGCGGTACTTCTCGATCACCGCCGTGCACCCCTCGGCAAGACCCACGTGCACCTGGTCGAAGCGCTCGTAGGCGTCCTTGGTCAAGATCTCGGTCAACGTCGCGCGCGAGGCGGCCATCGTGAGCGGGTTGCCGTTGAAGGTGCCGGCCATGTCGTATTCGCCCTCGAGCACCGGCCGGAACAGGTCCTCGGTGGCGCCCATCGCCCCGCACGGCAGCCCTCCGCCGATCGCCTTGGCCAGGCAGACGATGTCGGGGGTCACGCCGAAGGCCTCGACGGCCCCGCCGTAGGCGATCGTGGCCCCGGTCTTGACCTCGTCGAACGCGAGGTACGCGCCCGCGCCGTGCATCAGGTCCTTCAGGCCTTGGAGGTAGCCCGGCTCGGGCAGGATCACGCCGCAGTTCATCATGGCCGGCTCCACGATCATGCCGGCCACGTCGCCCTCGTGCTCGGCCAGCGCCCGCTCGACCTCCTGGAGGTCGTTGAAGGGGACCACGCGGACCAGATCCGCGAAGGCCTGCGGGATACCCATGGCCTGGGGGAGGGTCACCGGGTGCTCGCGCGGCCCGATCTTCGCGGGGTCGGGCACCACGGAGAACATCAGCGAGTCGTGGTGACCGTGGTAGGTCCCCTCGACCTTCAGGATCACGTTGCGGCCGGTGTTGGCTCGCATCAGCCGGGTGGCCTCGAGCGTGGCCTCGGTCCCCGAGTTCATGAACCGCCACAACGGCACGCGGAAGCGATCGGCCAGGCTCTCCCCCACTACGTCGAGGTCCTTGGTGGGCTGGGCGAAGTGGGTGCCACGCCGCACCTGGCGCTCGACCGCCTCGACCACCTTGGGATGGGCGTGACCGACCACCATGGCCCCGTATCCCAGGTGGTAGTCGACGTACTCGTTCCCGTCGATGTCCCACAGGCGGTTGCGCTCGCCGTGGTCGATGTAGATCGCGTGAGGCGGCGAATCCTGCCAGGAGGACGCCACGCCACCGGCGACGGTGCTCTCGGCCACCTCCCGGTACGCGATCGAGGCTCGATGCTTGGGTTCGAGCTTGGCCTCCTCCTCCTCGATCAGGTGATCGACGAGATCCAGGTCGAACTCGATGGTCTCCCGTACCGCCATGGTTCCCAGCCTCCCTGGGGGTCGCGCTCCGGCCGTTTGAACGGCCATTCAAGATTCACAGCCATCATACGCCCTGTCAAGGGCGCGAGCCTTGGGCGCTATCGGAGACCGGCGCGCGAGAGCCCGGCCCCGTGCGGGGCCGGGCTCTGCTGGGCATGGCGAGACTCTCTAGGAATCGCGAGGTAATAAGGTTGCCTCCAGCGTGACAGGCTCTACCATGAGCGCATGGTGGGGGAAGAGGCCGTCGGGCGGAGAGTGGCCACGCTGTGGCCCCACCTGAACGAGCGTCAGCGTCGCCTGTTGCTCGCAGCGGAGGCCCGGGAGCTGGGCCGTGGAGGA
>DASQQQ010000092.1:0-4429 GCA_035643355.1 Actinomycetota bacterium
GCCCGCCGGCGGCAGGACCTGTTGGCGCTGTCCCAGCGACAGGCCTCGCAGGCGCAAGCCCTGTCCTGGGCCCGGGGTGCGTTGCTCGACTCCGTGGCCGGGGCCCAGCGCACGGTGACCGAGCTCACGGCCAAGCTCAAGAAGGAGCAGCGGGTGATCAGCCTCCTCGGCCAGCACGTGAACGCCGGAGGCGCCATCGCCGTGTGTCCGGTCCGAGGGCCGAACGCCTTCGTCGACTCCTTCGGCTGGCCGCGTTCCGGCGGGAGGACCCACCAGGGGATCGACCTCATCGCCCCCGACGGGACGCCGGTGGTGTCGGTGCAGCCCGGCCGGGCCGAGGCGCACCCCAACACGCTGGGCGGCAACGCCGTCATCGTGTACGGCCCCGGGGGCGACTGGACCTACTACGCCCACCTGTCCTCCTACGGCCAGATGGGCTCGGTGGGGGCCGGCGCGGTGATCGGCTACGTAGGCTCCACCGGGGACACCAACGTGGACCATCTGCACTTCGAGTACCACCCAGGCGGCGGGGGCGCCGTCGACCCCTATCAGGCGCTGCTGGCCGTGTGCTGAGGGGCTGCTCGCCCTGAGGCCCGTCCACGCGCCGGCGCGCTACGATGGCGCGAACCCGGGTGCGAAGGAGCGTGTCGTGGCTGTCTCGAACGGGAACCGGCGGATCGATCGCATCCTGCGTCCGGACTTCGCGGACGCGCCCAGCGAGCTCTCCCTGGATGAGCTCCGAGAGCGCCGCGATGAGTGCCTCGCCGAGCGCGAGTACCTCTCCTTGCTCCGCCGACTGGTCCAGGGGCGGGCCGAGATCCTGAAGGCGGAGCTCGAGCGCCGCGGGGGTGCGGTGATGGAGGATGCACCTCTGGTGGAGCGTCTGTCGAAGATCCTCGCCGGCGAGGGGCACGGAGCGGCGCGCGGTGAGGCCGTCCGCGTGGGCGTGCCGGAGGACGAGATCCTGCACGCCCGTCGGCGCGTCGAGCGGATGGTGGCCGACGCGGGACTGTCCGATCCGGGCTCCCTGGACGACCGCCGGCTCCGCGAGGCGGTGGAGGTCTTGGCTACGGAGGAGCATCAGGTCTCGGAGAGCCGAGCAGCGGTGATCGGGGTCCTGGACCGGCTGCAGGAGGAGCTGAAGCGCCGCTACAAGCAGGATCCGTCCACGGTCCTGGACTGACCCCGGGCGGACCGAGCTGACGCGTCCTGCGTACCCCGGGCGGGGGACCGGCGGTCCCGCTCATCGTCCGAAGGTTCATGGGAGCCGGGGGATGGCCGTTTGGGCCAACGTGCCTATGGACCCGCATGGGTCGAAACATCAGGCTGGGTTCCGCCCCCGGGGCACCCCGGTCGGGTATCGTGCGGCCCCAGATGACGAGATCACCTTCCCACGACCGGCAGCGATCCGCGGCGGGGTTCGACCCCGAGTTCCCAACCGTGCAGCGACAGCTGCTGGTGTTCGCCCGCGAGCTCGGTGAGCTCTACCACTTAGAGCGCCAGCGGAGCGAGGACCTGGAGCGGGCGCTGCAGAGCCTCAAGGAGACCTACCTGGCGACCATGACCAGCCTGGCGCAGGTGGTCGAGGCCAAGGACCTCACCACGCGTGGTCACCTGGACCGGACCCGGGCCTTCGGCGTGGCGCTGGCCCGACGGATCGACCCGGCCCTGGCCGAAGGGCCGGAGCTCGACTACGGCTTCTTCCTCCACGACATCGGCAAGGTGGGGATCCCCGAGCGGATCCTGTGCAAGGCGGGCCCCCTCTCGGCGGATGAGTGGGAAGTGATGCGCACCCACCCCACGATCGGGGCACAGATCGTGGCCCCCATCAAGTTCCTGGGCAGCGCGGTCGACGTGATCCGTCATCACCACGAGCGGTTCGACGGCCACGGCTACCCCGGGGGGCTGCGGGGAGACCGGATCCCGCTGGCCGCCCGGATCTTCGCGGTGGCCGACTCGTACGACGCCATGACCAGCGACCGGCCTTACCGGGACGCCCTGCGGACGGACCGTGCGCTCGACGAGATCCGACTGGGGGCCGGGAAGCAGTTCGACCCGGATGTCGCATCCGTCTTCATCGATCTGGTCGAGGAGGACGCCTGCCCGGTGCCGGCTGCGCCACAGGGGGTCGCCCGGTCCTCCTGAGCGTAGGCTGAGGCCGATGCCGGCCGCGGTCCCCCTGGTGCGTGTGATCCGCTCGGGACTGGAGGAGTCCGTTCACCTTGGCCACGTGGCCGTGTGCGACGCGTCCGGGCGGCTGGTGGCTCGGGCCGGCGACCCACGGCGGCCGGTCTTCGCTCGATCCTGCATGAAGCCGATCCAGGGCGCGGTCTCCTTGGGGGCGATCGGTGAGGACCTCCCCGATGACCTGATCGCGGTGATGTGCGCATCGCACAACGGTGAGCCCGTACACGTCCGCGCGGTCCGCCGGTTGCTGCGACGGGCCGGGCTGGGGGCGTCCAGCCTGCGCAACCCGCCCGGCTGGCCGTTGGACGCCCGGTCGATGGCTCGGGCCGGTCGCCCCTCCCGCCTGCTGCACAACTGTTCGGGCAAGCACGCCGGGATGCTCTTCGGATGCGTGCGTTCGGGCTGGGACACCGAGCGCTACCGGCGTCGAACCCACCCGCTCCAGCGGCGGGTCCTGGGGACCGTGGTGGCGGGAAGCGGTCGCTCCGAGGTCCGGATCGGTGTGGACGGCTGCGGCGTGCCGGTGCACGGGATGCCGCTGGTCGCCATGGCCACGCTGTACGCGCGGTTCGGGCAGCCGGATCGGTTCGGGGCGGTGTCCGCGGCCGTGGCCCGGGTCGTCGACGCGATGCGCGCCGAGCCCTACCTGGTGGCGGGCCGGGGCCGTGTCGACACCGCACTGATGCGGGCGGCCCCGGGACTGCTGGTCAAGGGCGGGGCGGAGGCGCTGCACTGCGCCTGGATCCCGGAGGGTGGGCTCGGCGTGGCGGTGAAGGTGCTCGACGGGGGGGAGCGGGCCGCCGGGCCGACGCTGATCCGGACGCTGCGCCTGCTCGGCGCGCTGAACCAGCGGCAGCTCGAGAGGCTCGGATCGTTCGCGGAGCGCCCGGTGAGCGGCGGGGGGCGACCCGTGGGGTGCGTGGAGGCGGCGTTCGAGCTCCGCGGCCGGTAGGACCCGATCTTCCGCGGAACCTCGCGTACCATCGTTCCATGGCTCTCACCGCCGGTGTGGACGGCCGGCCGCGCGTGGCGGTCGTCAGCCTGCATACCTCCCCCCTGGACCAGCCCGGCACCGGGGACTCCGGCGGCATGAACGTCTACATCCGCCAGGCGGCGGACCGGCTCACGGCCTGCGGGGTGGATGTGGACGTGTTCACGCGGCGTCGGGATCCGCGGGACCAGCCGGTGGAGGAGCTGCCCGGTGGCTCCCGCATCATCCGGGTGAAGGCCGGGCCCCCGGTGCCCGTCCCGAAGCAGGAGCTCCCGAGGTTCCTGCCGGAGTTCCTGGGCGGCGTGTTGGGACGTCAGCGGGCCGATGGCACGCGGTACGACGTCGTGCACAGCCACTACTGGCTCTCGGGATGGGTGGGCAGGAGCACGAAGGAGATCTGGCGGGTTCCTCTGGTCGCCTCGTTCCACACACTGGGCAAGGTCAAGAACTACTCGTTGGCGCAGGGTGAGCCCCCGGAGCCCCCGGTCCGCCTCTCCGGCGAGGAAGCGGTGATCGCCGAGGCCGACCGGATCATGGCCGCGACGCCGGTGGAGGCCGCGCAGCTGGTCGGTCTGTACCGCGCGGACCCTGGGCGGATCCGATTGGCGCCCCCCGGCGTCGACCACCAACTCTTCTTCCCCCGGCCGCGGGACCAGGCCCGCGACCGGTTGCACCTGACCGGGGTCCGGTTGGTGCTGTTCGTGGGCCGGCTCCAACCGCACAAGGGGCCCGACATCGCCGTGCGCGCCCTGGCCGAAGCGATCGCGCGCGATCCCCGAGGAACCAGGGACGTCGTCCTGGCGGTGGTCGGCGGTCCCAGTGGGTCCTCCCACGGGGCCGAGGTGGCGCACCTCATGGACCTGGCCGGCGCGCTGGGCGTGGGCGAGCGTGTCGTCTTCTTCCCGCCCCAGCCCCAGCAGCGGCTGGCGGACTTCTACGCCGCGGCCGAGTGCGTGCTCGTGCCGTCGCGATCCGAGTCCTTCGGCCTGGTCGCCCTGGAGGCGCAAGCCTGCGGCACGCCGGTGGTGGCGGCCGCGGTCGGGGGGCTCCGGTACGTGGTGGAGGACGGCGCGACCGGGTACCTGGTCGAGGGGCACGATCCCGCCGACCACGCGGAACGTCTGCTGCAGATCCTCGCCGATCCGACCCTGGGTCGGCGCCTGGGGACCTCGGCCGTGGCACGGTCCCTTCGGTTCTCGTGGGACGCGACGGCGGTTGAGATCCTCTCCGTGTACCGCGAGCTCCTTCAGG
>DASQQQ010000093.1:0-8674 GCA_035643355.1 Actinomycetota bacterium
CCATGAGCACGATGCGGGCTCGGAACACGTCTCGATACGCCGACGTATACTTCCGGGCCCGCTTCTCCAGGATGGTCTGCGTGGACGCGTCGAGAACGATCTCGTACGGGCTCTTCCTCGGCACAGGCTCCCTCCTCTCGGGGGAAACCCTACCGTACAACTTACGTCGGTGTAATTATGGTGGCGACCACTTAGCCGTCGACCGTGGCCGGGACCTCGGCGCCGGTGTCCTGCAGGACCCGGAGCGCCTCGGCCGGCATGTGGACCGTCACCGGGCTGCCCTGCTCGAAGGGGGAGCCCTGACCCTGGTTCTGGACCCAGGCCTGCAAGGTGTCGCCCTCGGCGAGGTGCACGATCACCTGCATGATCGAGCCCACGTACACCACCCGCTCCACCATGCCGGGGACCCGGTTCTCGCCCGAGGTGCCGTGCGCCTCCAGGCGGATCCGCTCCGGGCGGATCGTGACCTTGGTCTGTCCTCGCGCGTCGACCTCTCCCTGCTCCGCGTAGAGCTCGAAGTCGCCGATCCGGACGCGGCAGCGGCCGTTGGCAGCCGCGCCGTCGGCGGTGGCGTCCATGAGGTTGGAGACCCCCAGGAAGTCGGCCACGTAGGCGGTGGCGGGCTCCTCGTAGACCTCGCTCGGCGTCCCGATCTGCTCCACCCGGCCGTTGCTCATCACGGCCAGGCGGTCCGACATCGTGAGGGCCTCCTCCTGGTCGTGGGTCACGTACACGAAGGTGATGCCCACCTCCTCCTGCAGCGCCTTGAGCTCGATCTGCAGGGCCTTGCGCAGCTTGGCGTCCAGGGCACCCAGGGGCTCATCCAGCAGGAGCACGGCCGGGTTCAGGACCAGGGCCCGCGCCAGGGCCACCCGCTGCTGCTGCCCACCCGAGAGCTGGGTGGGCCGGCGCTTCTCCAGGCCCTCCATCCGGACCAGGGACAGCGACTCGAGCACCCGGCGCCTCGTGTCCTGCTTCGAGACGTCCTTGTACCGCAGCCCGAAGGCCACGTTCTCGAAGACGTTCAGGTGCGGGAACAGCGCGTAGTTCTGGAAGACCGTGTTCACGTTGCGCTTGTGGGGGGGGACGTTGGCCATGTCCACGCCGTCCAGCAGGATCTGACCCTCGTCCGGCCGCTCGAAGCCCGCGATCAGGCGCAGCGTGGTGGTCTTGCCGCAGCCCGAAGGCCCCAGCAACGAGAAGAACTCGCCCGGGGGCATCTGCAGGTTGATCCCGGCGACCGCGGTCACGTCCGCGAACCGCTTCACCAGGTCGACCAGTCGAACCTCTCCACCACCCATGGCAGGGGGGAGGATACACGACTACCCTGGCTCTTTGCATGGCCGTTCAAGACAACCCGGAGGACGGCTTGCGCCCCAGCCATCCCGGATCCACGCCGGCCGAGCGGGGCTTCGGGCTGGCGGGCCAGGTGGCGCCGCTGTTCGCCGCCTACCTCGCCTTCGGAGCCTTCTGGGGGGTCTGGGTGGTGGTGTTCGCGGACTTCCTCCAGGCTCGAGGGATGAGCGAGGGGGCCGCGGGGCTGTACCTCTCGGCGCTGGCGGCCGTGTCGATCCTCACCATGACCCTTCTCGCTCCCCGGCTGCATCGGCTGGCCCTGTCCAGGACCGTGCCGCTCGGCCTGGGGAGCATGGGCCTGGCCGCCCTGGGCATCGCGTTCGGGCCGGGACCGGGAGGGCTGGCCGGCGCATTCGTGTTCCTGGGGGTCGGCAACGGTCTGATCGACGTGTTCGTGAACGTTGGGGGCCAGGGTGCGGAGGCCCGTCACGGCCGCCCGGTCCTGCAGTTCCTGCACGCCTCGTACAACGCCGGCGGGATCGTGGGGGCGCTGGGAGCGGCGGCCATGCATGTGGCCGGCCTCTCGTTCCGGTGGCAGCTGACGGTCACCGCCGGGGTGCTCTTCGCCGCCGCGATCTGGAACGTCGCCTCCCGCAGGCTCCCCGATCGTGCGGTCTCCACCGCCCCGGACGAGGAGCGGCCGATGGTCTCCCTCTCGGTGTTCCTGCGCTCCCCGATGCTGATCCTGCCGGCCGTCGTGGTGCTCTCCGCCTTCATGGTGGAGGGGTCCATGGACATCTGGTCGGTGATCTACCTCCGGAGGAGCCTGGAGGCCACGGTGGTGGCCGGCGCGCTCGCCTTCGCCGCGTTCAGCCTGGCCATGGCCGTGGGGCGGATGCTGGCCGGCCGCCTGCTGTTCGGTCTGGGGTACCGAACCACCATGCGGGTGTCCGGAGCCGGCTCGGTCGCCTCCGGCCTGATCGCGGCCCTCACCCACAGCGCGACGGTGGCCGGGGTGGCGTTCCTGTTCCTGGGGCTGTTCATCGCCTCCGCCGCCCCGGCGGCCTTCGGCGTGATCGGCGAGACCGACGAGGATCCGGTCCTGGCGGTGGCCGGGCTCACCACCGCCGGATACTCCGGGTTCGTGGTGGGCCCGCCCATCATGGGATGGCTGGCCGAGACCGCCGGTCTGCGGGCCACGATGCTGGTGGTCGTCGTCGCGGCGGTCGGGGTGGGCGCCGGCGGCCTCGGCCGCCGTCCCCGACCGGCCGTCCCCCCGAGCAGGTGAACGCGGGCTACTCGGCCAGGTTCACGAACACGGACTTGCGCTCCAGGTAGTCGTCCACGCCCTCCCGACCGAGCTCCCGGCCGATGCCGGACTGCTTGTAGCCACCCCACGGCATCTCGGTGGGGGCCGGCTGGGTGTCGTTGATCCACACGATCCCCGCCCGGAGCGCCCGGGCCGTGGTGAGGGCCTTTCGCAGGTCGTTCGTCCACACCGCGGCGGCCAGGCCGTAGTCGTTCTCGTTCGCCAGCCGGATCACCTCGTCCACGTCGGTGAACCGGATCACCGACATCACCGGGCCGAAGATCTCCTCCCGGGCGATCGTGGCTCCGTTGTCGACGTCGGCGAAGATCGTGGGCGGCACGAAGTAGCCCCCCGACAGCTTGGGGTCGGCCGGGGGATCCCCCTGGATCGCCAGCCGCGCCTCCCCCCCGCCGATCTCGATGTACCGGGAGACCCGCTCCATCTGCTCGCGCGAGACGAGCGGCCCCATGGTGGTGCCCTCGTCGAATGGCTCCCCGAGCTTCACCTGCCTGGCGCGGTCGACGAACGCGTTCAGCGCGTCGTCGTAGATCGTCCCGTCCACGAACACCCGCGACCCGGCCGAGCAGATCTCACCCTGGTTCCAGAAGATCCCGTTGCAGCTGCCCTCCACCGCCGCGTCGAAGTCCGCGTCGGGGAAGACGATGTTGGGAGACTTGCCCCCGAGCTCGAGCGTGACCCGCTTCAGCGTGTCGGCCCCGCTGCGCATGATGATCTTCCCCACCTCGCGCGAGCCCGTGAAGCCGATCTTGTCTACCTTCGGATGGGCCACCAGCGGCGCTCCCGCCGTCTCGCCGAACCCGGTGATCACGTGGAACACGCCGTCGGGCAGCCCCGCCTCGCCCAGGATCGCGGGCAGCTGCAGGCAGGTGAGCGGGGTCTGCTCCGGGGGCTTGAGGATGAACGTGCACCCCGCGGCGATGGCCGGTGCCACCTTCTGCACCGCCATCGTCATCGGGTAGTTCCAGGGCGTGATGCCGACCGCCACCCCCACGGGCTCCTTCCACACCATGAACATCGCGTCCGACGACAGCTGGTGGACGTCGCCCTCGATCTTCGTGGCCCATCCCCCGAAGTACTCGAACATGAAGGCGACTTCCTCGATGTCCTCCCGCGCCTCCCCGATCGGCTTGCCAGAGTCCCTGGCCTCGAGCTGGGCCAGGTTCTCGTGCTCCCGGCGGACGATGTCGGCGGCCCGGAGGAGGATCCGCCCGCGCTCCCGTGCCGGGGTCCCCGGCCACCACGTGCCCTCGTCGAAGGTCCGTCGGGCGGCCTGCACCGCCGCCTCCACATCGGCCTGCTTCGAATGCGGTGCGGTGGCGATCACCTCACCGGTGGCCGGGTCGAAGACGTCAAACCGCTCCCCATCCCGAGCGTCGACCCACCTGCCGTCGATGAAGTTCTGCAACGCATCAGCCACTACGATCCCTCCCCGAAGGTGTTGAACCGTCATTCAGCATACCGAGGACCGCCGGATCGGGGGAACCCAGAGCGGCGTCCCGGTAGGCTTCGGCCCGGTGGAACGCGAGCGGTTCGTGGAGGCAGCGGGCGTCCGGCTGGCGATCCGTGAGTGGCCCGGGCAGGGTCCCGCCGTGCTCCTGCTCCACGGCCTCGCCTCCACCTCCCACATCTGGGACCTGGTGGCGCCCAGCCTGTCCCGGCGCCACCGGGTGGTGGCCTACGACCAGCGCGGCCACGGGCGCTCGGGCAAACCCTCGACCGGCTACGGGTTCGACCGGGTGAGCGCCGACGCCGTGGCGGTGATCCGCGGGCTCCGGATGCGCCGGCCGGTGGTGGTCGGCCACTCCTGGGGGGCCGCCGTGGCCCTGCGGGTGGCCCATCGGACGCCCCAACGGGTCTCCGGAGCGATCCTGCTGGACGGAGGGTTCTCCAACCTCCGCGATCGGATGGACTGGCCCACCGCCAAGCGCCTGCTGGCACCCCCGGACATCGACGGGATGCCGCTCGAGCGGTTCCTGGCCTGGCCGCGCCGCGCCTTGGCCGGCCTGATCGAGGTCACCCCGCAGGTCGAAGAGGTCTTCCGCTCGCTGGTCCGGGTGGACCGGCGGGGACGGATCCACCGCCGCCTGGCGGTCTCCAACCACCTCAGGATCCTCCACGCCATGTGGGCCCAGGACACGCTGGCCGCCCTGCGGACCGTGCCGGTGCCCACGCTGGTGCTGGCCTGCAGGACCGCCGAGCCCACCGGCGGCGAGGCCGGGTTCCACGCTGCCAAGGTCGAGGCCGAGCGTGCGGTCCGGGCCATCGGCGAACCGGTCCGCTTCGCCTGGATCGAGGGGATCCACGATGTCCCGCTGCAGCATCCGCAGTTGGTGGCCCGGCGGATCGAACGATTCGTGCGACGGGTCGTAGGATGAGCACGTGGTCACGTTCATCCTGATCCTGCTGCTGCTGGCCGCCGGGTTCGGCGTGCTCGGCATCGTCCTGAAGGCGACGCTGGTCATCGTCCTGTCGGTGGTGCTCACGGTCGCGCTGCTCACGGCCGGCGTCTCCTACTGGCTGCGCTACCGCTTGTACCGCTTCCGGCGCGAGCTCGAACGACGCGGCTGGGGCGGGTGACCGAGCCCTTCGGATCGGACGCTATCCGGTCTCGGGGACGAACCAGAGCACCGCGGCGGCGATCAGGCGGGCCACGAGCACGAAGAGCAACGTGAAGGCCAGTGCCACCCCCAGGAACTCGAGCAGCTCCATCCCCCAGGGCCCGCGCGCCAGGACCGAGCGCATCAGGACGGCCAGGGGCGTCGCCGCGAGCCAGGTGAGCAGGAGCGTACGTGGTCCGGGACGCCGGTAGGCCCCCGCCGCCCACCCCACCGCGAACCAGGCCACGAGCAGCGGAACGGCCGTGCGGGCCACCGATCCTACGGTGATCCGACCGTCGTGGTTCACGACCCCGACCAGGACGAAGAGGATCAATGCCGCCGCGTCCACCGCCGGGCGAAGCAGCCGCGAGCGGCGACCGATGGAGGGATCGCTTCCTATCCGCACCCCCTCATCCTCCCAGACCGGCGGTCCGCCCCGGGTCGGATCGTTGAGCCTGGGGGGGTTCCGTGGTTCGATACCTTCTCACCCCATGGCCGAGGTGAACGTCCCACCGATGTCGAGGGCAACGTGTCCGGACTGAGTCGGCACGCCCGGACCCGGCCCGGGTTGCGGGTCGGGGTGCGCGCGGCCGTCGTGCTGGGCATGGCCACCCTGCCGCTCCTGCTGGGCGTGAGCCTGCACGACCTGCCCCCTCCGGTCCGGGTGGTGGTGAACGGCGAGCCGGTCTCGCTGAGCGACGGCACCACGTTCGGGGGAGCCATCCGCATGATGCATCTGCGCCCGCGCCCAGGGCGCCTGCTGGACGTGCAGGGAGGCGTCCTGGAGGCTCGGGCCGACCCCGGCCGCATCCTGCTGAACGGAGACGTAGCGCCTCGATCCCGGGGCCTTCGGAGCGGCGACCGCATCAGCGTCGTCAACGGCACGGACCGCACCGAGGGCACCCGGCGCGTCGTGGACCGCCTGCCCGGACGCCATCCCGGTGACCCCCAGTACAGCCTGGCCACCTCCCGGATGGAGCAGATCACGGTGGTCGGGCGTCGGTCCGGCAAGGTCGTCTCGGTCCGCTACCGCTCCATCGGTCGGAGCCACGCCCCTCCCGCCGTGGCCCTGACCTTCGACGACGGCCCCTGGCCGAAGGGCACCCGGGGGGTCCTCACCGTTCTGGAGCGGATGCATGCCAAAGCCACGTTCTTCATGATCGGCTACCTGGTCGATCGTTACCCGGCCATCGCCCGGGACGTCGCGCGGGCCGGCATGGCGGTGGGCAACCACTCCTGGGACCACGTGGAGGACCCTCCGTTCGCGAAGCTGAAGCCGCATCGCCTCCACACAGAGCTGGCCCAGGCGAACCAGGCGATCGGCCGAGCCACCGGCGTCCATCCCACGCTCTTCCGGCCGCCGGCCGGCAGCTGGGACCCGGAGGTCCTGACCGTCGCGAACCGGCTGGGCATGCGCATCGCGCTGTGGGACGTGGACCCACGCGATTGGGCCGCCTCGGCCACGCCCAGGTCCATCGCCGCCAACGTCCTCCGCAACGTCCGTCCCGGAGCCGTGGTCGACCTCCACGACGGCGGGGGGGACGCGAAGGCCACCATCCGGGCCCTGCCGAAGATCATCCGAGGGATCCGCAAGATGGGCCTGCAGCTCGTCACCATGGATCAGCAGCTCCCACCCGGCCCGAGGTAGGAGCCGCGCTCCGCGCGGCTGGGTAGGGTGGCGGTGATGGAGCGCGCCACCGTCCTGTTCGACCTCGAGTGCGGCTTCTGCCGGTGGACCGCAGACCGGCTCGCCGCCTGGGATCGTCGTGGCCGCCTCCGGTTCGTCGCCCTGCAGGAGCCCGAGGCCGACCGCCTGCTCCCGGGCATGCCCGAGGAGCGCAAGATGGGCTCATGGCACCTGGTCCTGCCGAACGGCCGTGTGCGCTCGGCCGGCGACGCCGTGGCACCCCTGATGCGCCGGCTCCCCGGGGGTGGGCCCATCGCCGCCCTGGCCACCGCGCTCCCCGGTCCCACCGAGCGCCTCTACGCGTTCGTCTCCCGGCACCGCGACGGACTGGCCCAGGTGCTGGGTCCAAGGCGATCCTGCGTGGACCCGCGCTCGGCTCGACGACCGGGGGACCGCCCGAACGGCAAGCGGGCTAGAGCTCGCTGAGAGCGGGGGCCAGCTCCTCGAGCTGCCCCAGGCACACGTCGTCCTCCGCTTCAGCGACCACCTGCAGGCAGACGTGGTCGGCGCCGGCCTCGAGGTGCTCTCGCACGCGGGCCACGATCCGATCCACGTCGCCCCACGCCACCACGGCATCGATCAACCGGTCGCTTCCTCCCCCGGCGATGTCGTGGTCTCCCCAACCCATCCTCTTGAGGTTCCGCGCGTAGTTCGGCGAGGCGAGGTACCCGTCGGCGAACGTCCGAGCGATCCCCCGGGCCCGGGACGGATCGGTCTGGAGGACGGCGGTCTGCTCCACGGCCAGCACGGGATCGGGGCCGAGCCGGGCCCGGGCGAACGCCGTGTGCTCGACCGGCACGAAGTAGGGGTGGGCACCCTCGGCGCGCTCGGCGGCGAGCTCCAGCATGCGAGGGCCGAGCGCCGCCAGCACCCGCCAGAGCGGGCCGGCAGGCTGTGGCGCCGAGGTGGGAGCGGCGTCCATGGCGTCGAGGTACTCGCGCATCCGCGAGTAGGGGCGCTCGTACCGATGCCCGCGCCGATCGACGGCGTACCGGTGGCTGACCCCGATCCCCAAGAGGAAGCGCCCGGGATGAGCATCGGAGAGGGCGCGCCAGCCGTTGGCCATGGCCACGGGATCACGGGCCCAGATGTTCGCGATCCCGGTACCCACCACCGCGCGCTCGGTGGCCCCCAGCAGCAGAGCCGACTGGGCGAACGCCTCCTTGCTGTCCACGGCCTCGGGGAACCAGAGCACCCGGTAGCCCATGGCCTCGATCCGTTCGGCCGCCGTCCGTTCCTCGGCGGCCGAACGGGTCTCGAGGGTGAAGCTCCAGACGCCGGTCCGGCCCAGGGCCCCGCGCAGCGCTCGCCGATCCGCCGGCACGCCTGCTCCCCTCAGCTGTCGTCGCGCGGCACGGGCTCCGCGGCGGGCGCCACGCCTACGGGCTCGAGGGCCGGCTGAAGCACCCGCTGGGTCGGCTCGCGGCCCTCCACGTCGATCTGCGGGAGCCACCGGAGCCACCGCGGCAGGTACCAGTTCAGGTCGCCGAGCAGCCGCATGCCGGCCGGGACCAGGAGCGTCCGCACGATGGTGGCGTCCATGAACACGGCCACAGCCAGGCCGAAGCCCATCTGCTGCAGCGCCCCGATACGACCGGCCGCGAAGCCCGTGAACACGGCCACCATGATCAGGGCGGCGCCCGTGATGATGCCGGCCGTGGTCCGAAGACCGTACGCGACGGCCTCCGTGTTGTGGCCGATCCGGTCGTACTCCTCGCGGATCCTGGTCAGCAGGAACACGTGGTAGTCCATGGACAGCCCGAA
>DASQQQ010000094.1:0-2448 GCA_035643355.1 Actinomycetota bacterium
GTCGTGGCGGATCGAGGCGGGCCGGCACCGCATCGTGGCGGTGTGGCCGTCGGGCGCGCGCGACTCGGTGGAGGTGCGGGGCGAGGGCACCCGGTAGTGCCGTCGCGGTCATGTCCAGCCCGCAGCCGTCACCTGGCGTGCCCTCCATCGCTTGAAGAAGGCGGAAGGGCTGATCCGGGAGCTATGACGACGCGCCCGCCGGCTCGTGCGCCACCCGCTCAGCGGACAACGCGATAGATCTCCCGCTCCGTCCCCACGTACACCACCCCCGACGGGTCGCTCGCGATCCCCGCGAAGTAGCCGTTCGGGGGGACATCGGAGTTCAGGGCGGAGACCACCTCGAACGCGCCAGCGGCGTCGAGCCGGCCGATTCCGCTGAAGCAGGTGGCGCAGGTGGGCTGCGCCTCATCGAGGGTCGTGACGAACCAGATGTCCCCCGCGTCGGTGACGGCCAGGGAGTGAACGCGGCTCGAAGTGAGGCCGGTCACCGCGGGGAACCACGAGGTGACCGGGCCGCCGCCGGTGGGAATGACCTGGATGCCCCCGTCCGCGCCCGGCTCGGGGTGCAGGAAGTCGTCGAAGCCCACCACGACGCCGCCACCGCCCACGGCGATGGTCTCGGCCCCGTCCGTCAGGAGCCCTGCCTCGGCGTCGAAGACCTCCACCAACACGCCTCCGGAGATGCGGCTCAGGCCACCTGGCCGCGAGGTTCGGGCGGAGGCCACCCAGAAGTCGCCGGCCGGGTCCACCGCCACGCTCCTGGTCACGTGGTTCGGGAGCAGCGAGTTGTCCGGCGTGAGGGCCATCCAGCCACCCGCCGTCCGCAGCAGGAGCCCGCCCACCCCCTCGTGGCCCGCTGCCAGGAGTACGTCACCGGCCCCACTGACCGCCACGTGGCCGATGCTCGTCCCCGGCGTGAGTGCGGCCGGCGCGTCGAAGCGCGTCCAGCTCTGGCCGTCGTGGACGGCGTAGCCGTTGCCCAGCGCGATCCAGACCCTGTCCGCGTGGTCGACGAAGGGGCCGCTCGCCCGCTCGCCCCCGAGGTCGGTTGCCGCGTCCCAGACCGTGGTCTTCCCCGAGCGGACCCGAACGATCGAGCCGCCGAACGACGTGACCCAGAGCGTTCCATCCCCTGTGAACGCGAAGCGCTGGATGAAGTCGTCGCCGGCCAGGTCGGGGAAGGTGTACGCGGCCGCCAACTCGAACGGCGCCTCCAGCCGCCGGAACTCGAACGTGCTTCCGCCGCTGGCGAGCGTGAGGAGCGCGCCGTCGAGCACGCCCTGGTCCGTGGTGCCGTCCACATACGAAAGGTGCAGCGTGGCGTCGGTCCACGCATACGTACCGGAGGTGAACGTCGTCTCGGTGGCCGCGCCGTGGCGCGGTGTGGTGAGGAAGGTCGTGCTGGCCAGGAAGGTGCCGTCCGCTTCGAGGGCGATGATGCCCGCCGTCGCCTCGACCGTGGTGATCGTGTTCTCATAGGTGACCAGGGGCAGCGGTTCGCCGTCGATGCGCTCAAGGCCGAAGGTCACGGGCCCCGCGGTTCCCGGGCCGCTGACGTCTCCGCCACACGCAGCCGCTCCCAGAGCCCCGAGCAACGCCACGCAAATCGCACTTCGCATGCTTCGACTCCGGCGCTTTCGGGTAGAGTCGACTCGAGGACCACGCGGCCGGGACCAGGTGGTCCGCTTCAAGAATAAGGTGATGGCCGAGGGCGGCGAAGTGCCGGAGTACCCACCGCAGGTGGGTCCGGTAGGAACGAGGCCGATGCTGCCGCCATTCACCCCGTTGATCGCGGCCGGTGGCGCGGAGCGCAGCGGATTCGAGGACAGGGCGGCGACATCCAGGAGGTCCCGTTGTACCCGCGAGTCGCTCGCCCCTCACCCCCCCCAGAACAGCGGGATCAGCAGGGCGGCGCTCACCAGGAGGATGAGGTTGAGGGGTCCCCCCACCTTCAGGAAGTCGAGGAAGCGGTAGCCGCCGGGTCCGTAGACCAGCATGTTGGTCTGGTATCCGATGGGCGTCATGAAGGAGGCGGAGGCCCCGAACATCACCGCCACCAGCAGGGCATAGGGGTTCATGTCCAGGGCCCCGGCCGTCACCAGCGCGACGGGGGTCAACACCACCGCCGCGGCGTTGTTGGACATGACCTCGGTGAGCAGGCTGGTCATGAGGTAGAACAGGCCCACCGCCACCACCGGCGGGAGAGGCTCGAGCGCGCTCCCGACCACCTGCCCCATCCAATCGGCGGCTTCGGTCTCGTCCATGGCCAGGCCCAGGGGAATCAGCCCCGCCAGGAGGAAGACCACGCTCCAGTCCATCTCCCGGTAGAGCTCCTCGATCTTCACGCAGCCGGTGAAGACCATGAGGACGACGCCGCCGAGGGCCGCCGGGAGGATGGAGGTCAGGCCGGCCCCCGCCGTCACGACCACCCCAGCCAGGATGACCACG
>DASQQQ010000095.1:0-2061 GCA_035643355.1 Actinomycetota bacterium
CACCCGGGCCAGTGATCGCGCCCGTCCGGCGGGAAGGCGGTTCCGGCCAGCCCGGCCTCGCGGATCCGCCAGATCTTCTCCCGCTGCTCCAGGTCGTCGAACAGCGAACTGCCCTTGGGTGGGTCGGGGTCCTTGTCCAGATCCCTCATCAGGTCCCGCGCGAGTCCATCGGCCTCTTCCTGCGTCTCCCCCCCCACCTCCACCAGGACCCAGGCCTCCCCCTCGGGCAGCAGCGGCAGGTCGCTGGTCTGGATCCCCAGCTGCTCGAGGTCCTTGAACAGCATGTGGTCGATCGCCTCGCAGCCCATCGGGCGGTGGGCCATGATCTTCGCCACGTGATCGCCCACGCTGAAGATGTCCTCGTACCCGATCACCAGCAGCGCGCGGTGCCGCGGGTTCGGGACGAGCTGGAGCGTCGCCTCCAGGACGGTCACGCAGGTGCCCTCGGTTCCCACCAGTGCCCGAGCCACGTTGAAGCCCTTCTCCGGCAGCAGCTCGTCCAGGTTGTAGCCCGAAACCCGGCGAGGGATGTCCTGGTACCGCTCTCGGATCCGGTCCGCGTAGCGGTCACGCAGGTCGCGCAGCTTGGCGTAGATCTCACCGCGGCGGCCGCCCGCCGCAACGATCCGGTCGATGTCTCCTTCCTCCTCCTTGCCCACGCGCATCCGCGTGCCGTCGTAGGTCAGGATCTCGAGCTCGTGGACGTTGTCCGAGGTCCGGCTGCCCTCCCCAGAGAAGCGGGCCTGCACCGAGTGGATCCCGCAGGAGTTGTTGCCGATGTTGCCGCCGATCGTGCAGTAGGCGTGGGTGGAGGGGTCCGGCCCGAACACCAGCCCGTAACGCCCGGTGGCCTCGTTCACCTTCTCGTTGATCGCGCCGGGCTGGACCCGCACCAGCCGGCGCTCGCTGTCGATGTCCATGATCCCGTGCAGGTACTTCGAGAAGTCCATGACCACGGCGTAGTTGACCGTCTCGCCGGACAGGCTCGTGCCGCACCCCCGGGCCAGGATAGGGGCCTGGTAGGCGTGGCAGACCTCATGGGTGGCCACGACGTCACGGGTCGTCCGAGGGATCACCACGCCGATCGGAGGCTGGCGGAAGTTCGAGGAATCCGTCGCGTACAGGGCTCGGGTGGCCCTGTCGAACCGCACCTCTCCGGCCACGGCCTCCGACAGGTCCCGCTCCAGACCCCGGAGGTCGATCTCCTGTCGCCCGGCCATGCCCGTCGCCCACCCCGGACCACCGGCCTTGGTCGGTACGCTGATCTTCGATCGACCCGACGCCTTCATGAGCTCGTCCTCCCCCGTCGCCGGCGTTCGTCCGGCCTCGTCGTCGGCGGCTTCGTCACCGCACGCGGAACCGCTGGGCCTCCTCCCGCTTCAGCTCCAGACCCAGTCCGGGCCGAGAACGATCCGGGCGCAGCTCTCCGTCTTGCGGATCAAGGGTCCCGTCGAAGAGCAGACCCTCGATCCGCACGTGATCGTGGAAGTACTCCAGGTGGCGCAGGTGGATCACGCCGCACAGGGCGTGCGCCGAGACGGCCGGGGCGCAGTGCCCCGAGAGGTCGATCGTGTGCGTGTCGCACAGGCCGCTCACCCTCAGCAGGCCGGTGATGCCGCCACACCGCGTGACGTCGGCCTGCAGGCAGTCGACCGCGCCCGCCGCCAGCAGATGCCGGAAGTCGGCCAGCAGGAACCCGTACTCGCCGGCGGCGATGTCCATCCCTCCCGGCCCTCGGTCCCGGAGCAGCCGGAGCCCCTCCAGGTCGTCGGAGCTCACCGGTTCCTCGAACCACGAGACCCCCCACTCGTGCCGGAACCGCTCCGCCCAGGACAAGGCCTGCTTGCGGCTGAGCGCCCCGTTGGCGTCCACGAACAGCTCGGGCTCGGGTCCGATCGCCTTGCGGACGGCGTCGAGCCGCCGCGGGTCCTCCTCCGGATGCCGCGAGGTCTTCATCTTGACCCGGGCGATGCCCATCTCGACCCAACCGCCCAGCTGCTCCGCCAGCCGCTCGAGCGAGTAGCTGGTGAACCCTCCGCTGCCGTAGATCGGCACGTGGTC